>NZ_JBJUDF010000107.1:0-42521 GCF_046067725.1 Planktothrix sp. | reverse complement strand
GGGGAATGAACCAGGATATAGAGTTTAAATCCCTAATTAGCCTTCATCTCGTCAACCCTATATCCTTTTTTTCTTCTGTTTCCGTCTTCTATTGCTTCAACAAAGCCAGGACTTGTTTAACACTTTCAGGGAAAATTACGACTAAACTCCCTGAAGTTGCTTCTTTCAAAGCGGTTTCAATAGCTATTGGTTCTTTGAGAATAATTTCATAGTCAAACTTAGGATTTTCTTGGGTAACTCCAATCTCAATATATTTAGCGACATCTCCCCGTTCTCGCCCTCGATTATCCTCATCTTCTTTAATAATAATGCGCTCAAACATTTGGGCAGCTAATCGTCCTAATTCAATAAAATCTTCATTGCGGCGATCGCCTGGAGCACAAACGACCCCAATGCGTTTACCATCGGGCCAATTGCGAACAAATTCTAAAATGGCTTGAAAACTCGCGCGATTATGGGCATAATCTAATAACACATGGAAGGATTCATAAGGAATTAAATTCATCCGTCCAGGGGTTTGTTTCACCGACATTTCAAAGGTTCGTAACCCTTGAGTAATTTCACCAATGGTGACACCTTGGACATAAGCCGCTAAACTCGCCGCCAGCGCATTCGCAATCATAAACGGAGCTAATCCCCTTAAAGTGAGAGGAACATTCGCCATTTGTTCAACGCGGATGATTTGATCTCCTTTTAAAAAGGATAAATAACCTGATTCATAAATAGCAGCAACGCCTCCCTGGGCAACGTGCTGATTGACAATAGGATTATCGCTGTTGAGGGAAAAATAAGCGACTTGTGCTTTCACTTGGGATGCCATCGCGGCTACTAAGGGATCATCGGCATTTAACACCGCATACTTTTGGGCGACTTTTGCCACCACACTTTTAACTTCTGCCATTTCTTCAACGGTGTTAATATCCTGTAACCCAAGATGGTCTTCAGACACATTCAACACCACTCCAACATCACAGCGATTAAATCCTAAGCCAGACCGGAGAATTCCCCCCCGTGCGGCTTCTAATACGGCGATTTCAACCGTTGGGTCATTTAAAATTAAGGCTGCGCTTTGTGGCCCGGTATTATCTCCGGCTTCAGCCATAAAATCTCCGATATAAGTCCCGTCTGTCGTTGTATAACCCACAACTTTTTTAGTTTGTTTCATGATATGGGCAATTAAACGGGTTGTGGTGGTTTTGCCGTTGGTTCCGGTAATGGCGGTAATGGGAATTTGGGGGGAGGTTCCAGGGGGAAACAGCATATCCACAATGGGGGCGGCGACGTTACGAGGTTTACCTTCGTTGGGTTGAATGTGCATCCGTAACCCTGGCGCGGCGTTCACTTCCACAATCACTCCATCCACTTCCCGCAGGGGGCGACTAATATCGGGGGCGGTAATATCAATTCCGGCAATATCTAAACCAATAATTTGAGCCGCTCGTTCTGCAATCCAAATATTTTCCGGGTGAATTTCATCGGTGCGGTCAATGGCAATACCTCCGGTGCTTAAGTTTGCCGTTGCTTTAAGATAACAAATTTGCCCGGATTTAGGAATACTATCTAAACGATAGCCTTGTTGTTCTAAAAGATCAATACTTTGGCGATCAATTTCAATACGAGTTAACATATTTTCGTGACCCATTCCTCGACGGGGATCACGGTTTGTTTCTTCTACTAATTCTACTAAAGTTGAACGACCATTCCCCACAACATGAGCCGGAACTCGTTGGGCAACAGCCACAACTTTTCCTTGTACGACTAATACGCGATAATCATTGCCTTTATAGTAACGTTCAACAATAATACTTCCCATTTTAGATTCTTGTTTGGCAAATTCATAGGCATTTTCTGCTTCATGCCACGTTTGAATATCCAGGGTAATTCCTCGACCATGATTACCATCGAGGGGTTTTAAAACAATCGGAAATCCTCCAATATCATCGATAGCTGGTTCTAAATCATCTAAACTTTGAATAACGGTTCCTTTAGGAACAGGTAAACGGGCTGCATCTAAAAGGGTTTTTGTTCCTTCTTTATCGCAAGCAAATTCAATGGCTAAAACATTACTACCATCGGTTTGTGAAGCTTGAATGCGTCGTTGATTTTTACCATAACCGAGTTGAATGACATGGCGGGCGGGTAATTCTTTCCAAGCAATACCGCGAGATTCGGCTTCTCGGACAATGGCCTCCGTTGTGGGGCCCAGTTGAGCGTCTAAGAAGATTTCTTGTAAATCTTGTAAATCTTTTTGGAGTTCTGTTTCTCGATAATATCCATCATCAATCAAACGATGGCATAACCTCACGGCGGCACGGGCGGCATAGCGTCCGGCTTCGGCGATTTTATATTCAAAAATGACTCGATAGACACCAGGTTGAGAACTCGGACGAGTACACCCAAATTCTACGGGCATTCCGGCTAAGGTTTGCAATTCTAAAGCAATGTGTAACACCACATCACTCATCAAGATTCCGTTTTTTACTTTTGTCATGAAATCTTGATATTTTGGCTGCGTTAAGTTGGGTAAGATTTCCCGTAATCCTTCGTAGAAGTCTGGAATTTCATCGCTATAGCGATTATCCTTTTCTAAATCGAGATGAATAATAATCAGGTGAGGATGATCAATACTCCAATAATTCGGCCCGCATAAGGTCTGGGTTTTTAGAATTTTCATTGTTATTACCTCCTAAACGTTTGAATCTGTCAGGTGCATTCTTTTTATAAAGGGATTTTAGGCAACTCAGATTCACAATTTCAGCTTCGGGTAAATTATCTCACAATTTCAGAAAGTAGGAGCAGCAAATCCTTGAAAAATTAGTGAATAATCTAAAAATTTAAGAAAAATATTAGATTCTGTCCTTGCTTCAGAATCAGCCGTAAAACGTTCTGAAGCAAGGAGGAACTATTATGGGCTTCTGTCCAGCCTGATATTAACTTTTTTCTGGAGAGAATTGCTCACGATGATAGATTTTTTGACTACAATTGATCAAGATTTATGGATCTATAATCGGTTTGTTTCATTAACGGTTAAACTCTGGATTGATGGGGCACAAAGCCAGCCAATTCATATCCGGGTTTCAACTTCAAAGGGAAATCAGTTGTCCGGCTTTTAAATTTATTATTGATATCGGGTCTGTAAAACCCCAGAGTTTCTCAGTTTTTTTGATCATCTGAGGTTGACAAAAATCAAAATTTGTGTAGATCAATGAAGATCAAAACGAATGCAGCAAACCAGACTGTGAGGAATAATCTAAAATTGACCTAAAATTTCTGAGGATAGAGATCAGATTTCTGGCAACGAATGATATAAAAATATCTATAAAATAGCTGTATCATCAATAAATCGAGGTTAACGATTGATAGGGAGAGGAGCGATTAATGGCTCAAGAAACCATGAATAAAACCCGATTGGAATTCTCGGAAATCCCAATCGCCAAAGAACCGATCTCGGTAGAAGCCTATGCTGATGAACTCATGGACGACATTTTTTCCGATGTCGAACGAGTCATTCAGGGGGAATCTCGGCTACCGAAAGAACCTGTCCAAGCGGAATTTATTTCCCTAAAATCGATTAAAGTTCCTCAAATTATTTTACCTCCAATGCCCGGTCAGGAGGAAGAAGAGGACAAAGAAAAATTACGGGATGCTAGTGCAGAAAAATCCTCTCTATCTTTGGATCGGATTCTGTTAATCGCTGCATTTTCATCGTTATTAATTACGGTATTATTATGGTTAGCAACCCGGGGCGGTTTAGGGCGCTTATTTGCCCCAGAACCTGTCGCTGTTTATCCCGAACCGGTTTTAGATGCAAAAACAAAAGCAGATATTCAATTTTCCAATTATATTGAGCGATCGCTCACCAATATTGAACAACAAAATCAACAAACGCCGTTAGGGTTGCCTTTATTGCCTCCTCCGGTTCCTAATGCTGCATTACCGATTCTTCCAGTTCCTGGGACTCCTACGGTAGCTCCAGTAGCTCCATCAACTCCAGTGATGGATACTAATAATTTGGTTGCGGCGATTAACCGAGTGGCAGGGGCCATTCAAGATGCCTCTAATCAAACGGCATCCCTGTCTCAACAAGTGATGAATAGTTTGGCGAAGGTACAACCCACATCTCCCCCTTCAACGGCGGTTCCTGACGGTCGGAATTCGGGTTCTGTACCCGCACCTACACCCAAAACAACATCCCAAACACCCCAAACCCCAGCGCAACCTCAATCTGCCATCCCTCCGGTTGCGGTTCCATCTGCACCCCAAACTCAGGGAGTTGTACCTGAAAACACTTCCGTACCTCCTGCGCCTGCGGAAAATACGGCTCCTCCAGAACAGTCCACCGCCACCAACCCACTTCCAGCCACAAACCATACGTTAGTGGGGATTTTGGAATTAGGAGATCGCTCGGCGGCACTGTTTGAAATTAACGGAGTGGCTCGTCGGATTTATGTCGGTGAAACCATCGGTGCCAGTGGTTGGTCACTGGTAGAAGTGGCGAACCAAGAAGCGGTCATTCGTCGCAATGGAGAAGTTCGCACGATCTTCGTCGGACAACAATTCTAAAGACTGAGGCAGAAACCGGGTTTTTCAATTGATAAGAGTTAGAAATCCGGTTTCTTAAATTTTGTAAAATTGTTATTTTTATCGTTTAAATTTCATCAAAAATCATGGGTTTATTTGAAGATTTTAGTCGGTTTTTAGAAACTCGTTTAGAGGAATTTATCAAAGATAATCCTCATTTAGAATTACAAGCTTTAGAAGAACAATTGCGGGAACAAGAAGAAGATACTTTACGGTTAATTGCTGAGTTAAACCAAGAAGAAAAAAAGCTGGAAACGGAAATTCTTAATATTGCTCAGGATATTCAAAAATGGCATACTTGGGTACAAAAAGCTCAAGCAGCTAATCGATTAGATTTAGCCGCACAAGCGCAAGAACGAGAAGCGACGTTACTGCGTCAAGGAAATCAACGTTGGGGACAAATGCAAGGGGTTAAAGAACGGATTCAAAAATCTAAAGAACTTTATTATCAAGTACAGCAGCGCCATCAAGAAGTTAAAGCAAAAGCCGCTGAATTGGAAGCAAACCGCGCGAAAGCCAAATCTCAACCCACCCCTCAGAATTCTTGGGAAACTCAAGGTTGGAATCAAAGTCAATTCTATAGCAGTTCGGATTCCTTTAATGACTCGTTAGAAGCAAAATTTAGACAATGGGAAATGGATGATGAATTAAACCAGTTAAAGCGGAATATGGGGCGTTAATCCATTATTCTTCTGAGGGATCAAAATTCACGTACTCGTAAAGAGCGGCTAAATTCATCTGAAATTCAACGGTACTTAAGGTTAAAATCGACTCAGCAGACTCATGAAAATGGACTGCTCAACACACCATCGAACCTAGCACACCATTTTTGACTCGCAGGGTGGCATAGCAGAGGGAGTGTCAACGAAGCCTCTCAACGTAGAATACTTACCCTGTTGCAATTATAGCCGTTTTATTTCTATTTTTTTTGTTGAAGTCTCGTTAATCCAGTGATTGACAAAGACGGATGCAGCCAACCCAGACAGTAACTTTATATTCCCTATTCCTAGTTCTGTGTTGTTTCTTGGTATACCATTGAGTCGTACAATGGGTTTGATGCGTTCCGTTCTTACTAGGAGACTTCAATGCCAGAGGCAGTTGGTGTCATACAAACCCTGGGTTTTCCAGGGGTTTTAGCCGCAGCAGATGCGATGGTCAAGGCTGCGCGAGTCACCCTTGTTTACTATGATTTAGCAGAACGGGGTGAATTTATTGTCGCAGTTCGTGGCCCGACATCGGAGGTGGTTCCTGCTGTCCAAGCTGGTGTTGAAGCGGCGGAAAAGACGTTTGGTTGTTCAATTATTACTTACTACATCGTTCCTAACCCCCCTGAGAACATTGTAGATGTTATGTCAATTGGCTACACAGAACTCAGTGAACGCTTTCGCACTTAACATAACTTCTAATTTTGCGAATACGATTCAATCGCAACAGTTTTAGAGTCTAATAAATTCAGGAGAAATTAAATGTCACAGCAAGCTGTTGGAGCTTTAGAAACCAAAGGTTTTCCGGGTGTTTTAGCCGCCGCCGATGCCATGGTTAAAGCCGGTCGGGTAACCTTAGTGGGCTATATTCGCGCAGGAAGTGCACGGTTTACCATTATGATTCGGGGAGATGTTTCCGAAGTCAAAACCGCAATGGATGCCGGAATTGCAGCCGTCGAAAAAGCCTATGGCGCAGCATTAGAAACTTGGGTGATTATTCCTCGTCCCCATGAAAATGTGGTCGCGGTTTTACCAATTGATTTTAATGATAATGTAGAACAATATCGGGCTGCAGCAGAAGGCTTAACTTTACCCGGAAGTCGTTAATTGAGTTAGGCATTATCGGTTGGGTTTAGTCTGGACTCAACCCAACATTGTTTCTATTAATATATAAATCTCCAGTTTAAACCTAATATTTGAACCTGAAAAAAGCCCTCCATGTTTTTAACTTGGAGAGCCGTTTTTTAGGTTAATTTTGATGAAAGTTGCCTGTTATTGCTCTAAATTTAAACAACTTTTTTCCTTAAAAATAATAGCAAGGCTTCACTAATTTCTTGGGGCCAATGTTCTTGGGGGTAATGTCCGGCTTGTTCTAAGGTGACAATTTCTGCCCCAGAAATGCCTTTAGCAAACGCTTCAACCTCGGCAAAATCTAACCAAGGATCGATTAATCCCCAAATAATTTGAGTCGGTTGATGCCAATTTTTAAACCCAGATTCAATTTCAGTCATGGCATCTTTTAAGCGTAAATTTTTTAAGGTGGCTAAGAGCGATCTCCCCGCAGCAGAAGTCTTTAAAAACGGACTCCGATACACTTCTAAAACTTTATCTTCAATCACATATTTACTTCCCCCTTCTAAGGTTCGATCCACTAATAACGGATCTTGAGTCATCATATCGCCGACAAACGGTAACGCCATTTGTTGTAATTTCCAGGGAAGTTTAGCGGAGGTGGAAATAGGGGTATTGAGAATTATTAATTTTTCAATTTGTTCAGGATGACGCAGGGCATATTGTAACCCGGTTGAACCTAAAAACCCTTGCACCACTAAATAAAATTTTTCCAAGTTTAACTGTTCAAAAAAACCTGCTAACCCTTGAATAAACCCATCAGGAGTATAGGAAAAATCCCGTTGATCGGGTTTTCCTGAATATCCCGATCCAATCCAATCCGGTGCGATCGCTTTATATCCCTGTTTTTCCAACTCCTCCATAATCACCAACCAACTATAACTTTGAGACACTAACCCATGCAAAAACACCACAGGAAGTTTATCAGTCGTTTCCGGGTTATTTTCCCGATAAAACCAATTTAAAGAACCAACTTTAATCTCGTTTTTCGTAATTGACATGATAGTTTTAAACCCTAAATAAATTGCCGATTCCCCATTCGTAATTCGTAATTCGTGATTCGTAATTCGTAATTCGTAATTCCCTAAAAACAGTTGTAGAGACGCTGCATTCAACGTCTCTACAAAAGTTGATATCATGAAAATGACTCAAAATTTAGAAGTTCATTTCAGCCGCTTGAACTTTCTCAATTTGTTTCTTCTTCATCACCAGCATGACTTGAGCTAACATCACCAAAGCGATAAAGGCAATTAACCCGGTCACACGAGTAGAGCTTTGCAGAACAATTTCTGTATCATGCTGACCAAACCCACCGACATTGGGGTTATTGGTTAAAGCATCACCAGCAGCAACAGTTTGACCTTCAGAAACAATCAAAGAAGGGCCAAGGGGGATTTCATCCACAACGGTTTGACCATCGGCCGTTTGAATGGTGACTTGAGAACCTGATTCCTCTTGGGTTGTAATCTGGGTAATGGTTCCAGCAACAGAAGCTTTATAAACAGTATTATTGCTAGAATTTCCTGCCGGATAAACTTGGCCACGACCCCGGTTTCCACCGACATGAATCGCAAATTTTCCATAGTGAATGGATTTATCCGTTTCTGGGTTCGGAGACAACACAGGGAAGACGATTTCTTGATGCTCTTCACCCGGTAACGGCCCGACAATCACCACATTTTCTTGATCTTCCCGATAAGGTTGGAAGAACAGATCGCCAATTTCTTCTTTCCATTCTTCAGGAATGCGATCTTCAGGAGCAATTTTAAAGCCTTCGGGCAGCATTAACACTGCACCGACGTTTAAACCGCCTTTGCTACCATCTCCCAGAACTTGCTGAACGCTGGTATCGTAAGGAACTTTAACAACCGCTTTAAAAACTGTATCCGGTAGAACAGAATGGGGAACCTCAATTTCTGTCGGCTTGGACGCTAAGTGACAGTTGGCACAAACAATTCGTCCTGTCGGTTCACGGGGAGTCAGAGGTGCCGTTTCTTGCGCCCAAAATGGATAAGCCGCAGCAGACTGGGGGAGTGCAAAATCACTGGTTAGGAAGAAAGCAACCGTTGCTACGGCAACCCAAACGATCTTCCAAGTCGCCCGGAAACGAGGCATTTTTACTAATTGATCAATTGGTTGCATTACTAATGTTCTATTTCGGGTCAAAATCAACAGAATCAATCATCAGAGAATTTAGATTTCAGAGATTGATCTAAAATCCAAAATCTTTGTATCTAAAATTTATTAAGCCCACCAGGGATTTTCGCCTGTGCGGAAGTCAGTTTCTGTCCAAGGTGTAAAGCTTAGTTTGTCATCCACAACGGTGGCGTGAACCAATGCTAAGGATAGAGGTGCTGGCCCCCGAACAACTTTACCTGTCGCGTTATATTGAGAACCGTGACAGGGACACATAAATTTGTTTTCGCTGGCGTTCCAAGGCACAACGCAACCTAAGTGGGTACAAACGGCATTGATGCCATAGTCCGCTAAGGTAGAATCGTTTTCAACCACCATATAGGTTGGATCGCCTTTTAAACCTTGGGCTAAAACCCGGTCGCCCGGTTTATGGGTGGATAAAAATTCACTGACGATAACATCGTTACCCAGAGCATCTTTAGCCGTAACGCCACCGCCAGCCGCACCACTAGCAGGGGGCAGAAAATATTTGACCACCGGATACAGCGCACCGACGGCAACGCCTGTGACACTACCGAAGGTGAGTAAGTTCATGAATTGACGACGCCCCATACTGGGAGCATCAGCGTTAGAAGAAATTTGAGTCATAATTGACGCAGCTTGTCTGTGTGATTTTTACTTTACTGGGCAAAGAAGCCGTCAATCTAGGGATATCAATCGCTGAACCGATTGCATCTGATTTACAGGGAAAATCTGACTCACTCCGTCTGGCAACGGCAAGCCCGATATGAGTTCACTAAGCATTATCACATTATTTGCACCCTTGTTTATTATCCATTGAGGGTTGGTTGTTGACTCTCAGCCAGGGTTCTTTTGGCACTCTTCCTGTTCCCCTGCTTTCCTAGCCCTGTTTTTGGTAATCTAATCTACATACAATATCCAAATTTTCATGAGTGTTACATCTTTTAAGCCTTTGGGGAGATTTCGGGTTCCTTCAGTGTCAACGGCAATGACCTTTTGTGGGTTAGTGATCACCGTTTTATTCTTATTAATTGCCCTATTATCACCTTTATTTTTAAATTGGGGATGGATACAAAGTCCTACGGAATTTCTGTCTAATCCTATTCATCAACCCCCTTCTCCTCAACATTGGTTCGGAACCAGTCGCTTAGGATATGATGTCTTTTCTCGGACATTATTTGGAACTCAAGTGGCTTGGCAAGTGGTTTTATTAGCCACCCTTTTGAGTGTAGGAATTGGGGTTCCTTTGGGAATGCTGAGTGGATATTTAGGGGGAAAAATAGATCGGGTTTTATTATTTTTAATGGATACGATTTATACCTTACCCGGATTATTACTTTCTATTACTTTAGCGTTTGTAGTAGGTAAAGGAGTTTTGAATGCTGCAATCGCCTTAAGTGTGGCTTATGTTCCCCAATATTATCGAGTGGTTCGTAACCATACCACGTCTGTTAAAACTGAGTTATTTATTGAAGCGGCTCAAGCTTTAGGAGCTAATACTGGGAGGATTTTAACTCGGTATTTATTTTTAAATGTTATCCAAAGTGTTCCTGTTTTATTTACATTAAATGCGGCGGATGCCATTTTAACGTTAGGGGGATTAGGATTTTTAGGTTTAGGTTTACCGGATGAAGTGCCCGAATGGGGTCATGATTTAAGAATTGCTTTAGAAGCATTACCGACCGGAATTTGGTGGACAACCTTATTCCCCGGTTTAGCATTAACTATTATGGTCGTCGGTTTATCTTTATTAGGAGAAGGATTAAACGATTTTCTCAATCCTCGCCTTCGCAATCAACGTTAACTTGTGTTGACTCTAACTACAAAGCCCCCCTGTCAAGGTTGTTAGGGGGGATTATTTGTAGCACGGATCATTGATGTCATATTAGATTAGGATTCGGTTGTTTCCTCCGAATCTTGTGTATCTAAGTTATCTGGATCAACGTAATAACAAACGGTATCATCAACACAGATCAAAGCCCAGCCTGATTCATCAATATTTTTCAGTTTGTAGGCTCCTTGTTTCACAAAAAAGCCTTTGTGATTGCGGGTTTCGGGTTTGACAAAAACTTGGCTATCCATAGTCATCTCATCTCCTGGGTTTAATGATTCAGTTTTTTGGGAACGGCTGATTATGATTGTTAATGACTGAAGTTTCCAAATCTTATCACTATTTTTTGGATTTGTTTGTTAATTTATGTAATTTTTTGTTGCGTTTTCTCAATAATTTCTCTGAGATCGTCGATTTTCAGTCATTAACAGCCATTTTTAGTTGATCCCCGGAAACCCTACTTACTCAAATATCTCTTGAGTGTCTGTGAACAATTACCTATTTTATCCGATCTGATTAACAAAAATAGGTAAATATTCTCTAACCTTCAAACAACCATTTTTGAACTTTTGTTAAGGATTTCCAATCGGGTTTACGAGTTAATCCCTCTTCAAAATTTTTGACAATTTCCTTTTGCCAATCTGCATCAACTAACACCAGTTGACTCGCGAGTTCAACGTGGGAACGCACCCCCGGTTTCCCTAACTCTAACATTGCGGTTGCTAGATTGACTCTAGCTTGGGGATCATGAGGGTTGAGTTTAACGGCTGATTTCGCGGCGTTATAAGCTGATTTGGGTTTATCGGCTAACAAATATAACCAGGCTAAACTTGTCCAAGCGTTACTATTTTTCGGGGCGCGATCGCAAATTTCTTTAAACACTGGAATCAGTGTTTCTGGATCTTCACCTGCTTGATACCGTTCATAACCGTCCTTAAATAATTCTTCAGGAGTTGCCATAAGTTGTTGTACATTCAAAAGAGCGCGATCAGTTATAAACTCATGTATTTCTACCGGGTTTATGACTGATCGCCAATTGCCAACCTTTAATTATAGCAGGAAACGGGGAGCAAACACAGAAAACGATTCATTCCCCGTAGGGGCGGGGTCTTCCCGCCCAAAATAATTTTATAAGAATAGGATGGGAGTTTGAAAACGAGCGTGTCTTCAGACCTGAGATGAAAAACGACACTTCTACAAGACAGATTACCTTGACCGATAAAAACGGGATTAGGAAACTAAAATTATTGGGTAAATGGGGTATCCATACTTACAATCTTAAAGATATCAAACGGGTGCGTTTAATTCATCTCTCTCTGGTTTTTTCACGAATACACTCGCTGTAAAAAATAACGGATATTTTAAAAATATAAACCCTCTCTCGTTACTTTGCTGCGCTTTATATTCGGTTAATATCTTTTCATTACTCACCTCTTTATCTTCTAATCCTGGGCTTACGGCTTCTTTTGATCTTAATCCCACTTTTTTATTCACTTCTTCTACTAATTCCATCTCATCTATTACGCCTGCTACTATAGTGCTACGCGCAAGGGAACAGGGAACAGTAAGAATTGAAAGGGTTTTAGAGTTTAAAAATGTCCTAACCGTCATGGGTAGCGCTATATTCCTAAATGGTCTAAATTTACGATTTCTATCGCTTCTAAAGGGTTTTTCATATTTTTATTTGTTCAGCTACTCTAATTATTATTCTACATTAAAAACGTCCGAAATGATTACACGGCAATGATTTTGGCTTTGATTTAAGCTAATTTAATTAGAAATTAAATTGGCTTAAATATTTGCGGAATGTGGGTTTGAGGGGATCTTTCAAAATTAATGCGTATTTTCACTGATGTAGTTTAACTTCAATTGTGCATCACAGCTAATTTGCAACTTTCATGTAACTTTCAGTCATTAACCCTGATGAATTAGATTAACATAATTAAGAGTTAAAACTAGCTAAAATTAAGGTTAAATCATCATCGGTTCGTTCAGTAACGCGAGGCGATCGCAAAAACCCCATTAATTGTTTTTTAGCATCCGTTTCATCCGTGATACTTTCAACAAATTTAAACAAAGGAGAAAAGAAAGGATGATGGGGTTTTCCTTCCGGCATTTTTAACGCTAACATTTGTAACCCATCGGAAAAAGCCGCTAAATATTTCGGTTGTCCTTTCCAGAGGTTAATTTGTGCTGTTTCAATCGCATTTGGAGCAATTAAAAATACTGTTTCATTCAAATATTCTCCACTGGTAGGAATCGTTAATTCCAGAATATTTCCGGTTTTATCCTCCACAACAATGGCTCCATCTCCCACTTGAGCAACGGCGACTAATTCCGGTGTTGCAATTCCTAGAATTAAAGTCGTTGCTAACTCTCGGATTTCCGTTTCTTGGGTCACAGCTTCAGCTTCAATGGCCGTTTTAGCAGCCGTTAAAGCGGCTTTGAGATAATCTTGCCAAGGCAGAATTTCAGCATCCTGAACACCCATTGTTATTTTTTCTTCCAAGGTTATCAATGCCATTTTGACCGCAAGATTTGCTCCTAAATCTGATAATTTTGATGAACCTGCGCCATCTGCTACGGCAAAAATTAACTGATGATCAGATAACCGCTTATAACCCTGAGCATCCTGACAGGGAATATTTTGTTTTTCATGGCTTTTTCCGGTAACTGATGCTGAGATCACCTGCCAAAAACCGATTGAATTCATGGTTATATTTTACATTAATTTAGGATTAAAAGCTCACCCATTCCCGATTAAGGGTTGCCTAGGTTTGATGATTTTTTCCTTAAACAGTTCCCCACCCTGGAGGCGGTAAAGCCACCTGTTCATCGATTTTAGAATGAGAAACGGTTTGCATACTTGCTGATAACCAAATAAACATTTCTCGAAAGTCTAAACCCTTCAATTTTAACGGCGTTCTTTGAACAATTTGAGCTAATCGATCTAAATTTGCTCCTTCTACACCAACAGCAAAAAATGCGACTTGTTTTTTCAATTCTTCTTCTTGAATACGTCTAGCAGCTTGTTCTGTCACCCGGTCAGCTTCTCCTTGAGGTTCACCATCAGTAATCATAAACACCCAAGGACGATAATAGGTAATGCCATTATTTCGATATTCCGATTTTCTAGCCGCAATTAAATCTAACGCTTGACTAATAGCAGTTCCCATAAAAGTTTGACCTTGTGCGGTTAAAACCGGAGGTTCAAACTGATCAGCCGTGACAAAATCTTGTACAATTTTGACTTGATTATCAAAGGAAATAATCGCCACTTCCACTCGTTTTTTAGCGAGTTCATCCCGAATTAAATCATTTCTAAAGGTCATTAGTCCATCGTTTAAGGCTTCAATGGGCACTCCTTGCATCGATGCGGAGGTATCCAACAACAGCACGCAGGGACAGCGAGGTTCAGGATTTTCTGCAAATTCAACGGCTTCTTCTAGTCTCATGATCAGGCTCAAATTTCGTTATAACTACTAGGATACTAGATAGATGAATAATTTATGATTGAGAACGGGACAACCTGTAAAATCTTATTTCCAATCTTCCCAAGATTGATTAAAAATCGACATTCCGGGGAATAAAATCGGATTGTTATTTTTTTCTAATAATCGTTGTAACTCTTCTAATAAAGGTTCACGATAAGGTAAATTATCCACTAATTCATAGGGAAAAACTTGTTTTTCTAAGCTAAAAATTGCGGTGGTTCCTGCTGCTGCACCGACTGACCATTCAAAGGAATGAACCCGATAAGCAGCGGCTGCAATATGGCTGGTGGCGATACTTTTTCCGGCGACTAATAGATTATCAATTTGTTGAGGAATGAGTGCTCTTAAAGGAATTTGAAACGGGTAAGCTTGTCCTTGTCCTCGACGTTCTCCCTCTCGTTCTGTATTCCCTGGAAGTTCCGGGGGACTGTTGGTTAAACAGGGATGAAAATCGATGGCATAATGACCTATTCCGACGGTATCAGGATAAATGGTTGCCCTAGAACGAGGTTGAATATCAGCAATGGTTTCTTGTCCTGAAAGTACAGGTAAACTATCTAACCCGCCTAAGTTTAACCACAGTAAACGATATTCTTCTGGCGTTAAATTATCTGCATACCAATCTTGACGAAAGTTATTTCGAGAAATATCAATTTCTGATACAACAAATCCGTTTTTATATCCGTAGGAAGGTCGGCCAATAATTCGCCTACCTTCTCGCATATAGGGATATTTAGATAAGCCGTGAACGGTTCCCATCGCAGAGTTTAAACCGGATAAATAGCGATAATTGGGATGTTTTTCTTTAACGCCTTCACCGAGTTGGGAGTCGGTGGTTCCTGCCACTAACCAATAGAAAAACCCTAACGCATTTTCTTCACCTTTGCGTAAAGTTTCAGTTCTTAATCCTCCTTTCCATCCTCCGGGTTGCAGTTGACCTGTTGCTTCTAATTGCCCTGGTGTTAAAATTAAATTATCTTCAGAGGTTCCCGGTCGATAATCATTCCCCCATGTCCAGTTTTGCATAGAAATATCCCCCGGATAAATCGGCCACTCACGAGGATTTGGGGAGCGTTTTTCTCTGGGTTTCATGCTATGAATTCGCCGATAAGTATACACTAAATTAAAATTAGCTAATCGGGGTAATTCATAACTATAATAAGGTGCATATTGTTCATAGAATAAAGGTTTTTGATGGGTTTGGAGGGTGCGGGTTGCTTCCATGGCAAAGGTATAGGTAAACCCTTGGGTACAATAGGGATCTCTGGTAAGACTAGATGATGTGGGTTCTTGAGGAGAACGGGGATCAATACCGAGTTGATGGGGAATATTCGTTAAGCCAATAATTTCTCCCGTTTCTGTTGCTTCAATAATATACCAATCGGCTCCTTGATCAGTTTTTCTTTTAGGTGTAAATCGAATAATTGTTTTATTAAAGCGTTGGGAATTGTTATAATGATAAGCATCCTCAATCATTTGAGATAAGGGTTCTGTATTTAATGGAGGTGTTCCGGGTACAGGTTGATGTTGAATCGCAATCGCTTCAGTAATTTGATTCCCTATAATTGTCATATCTTTAATCACCGTTGAGGGAAACCAATGTAACTTTCCTTTGCCTTTCCTTTCAGCTTTTTTAAACATTTTGGATAAAATTTCATCCCCTGCTTCTGGCATAAAACACGCTTCACTGACCCAACAAGCACCGGGGTTTAAAAGTCCATATTTATTTTGAATTCCCTCTCGTAATTCTAAATAGCCTCTAGGATATAATAATAAAGAACGTTGAGTGGGTCGTTCATCTAATGCAGAGGTTCCTTGGGCGGAAATTTGACCTCCTACCCAGTCGGTAATTTCAGTTAAACAAACGTTTTTTCCGGCGAGTAATCCTTCATAGGCTGCGGCACTTCCTGCCAGTCCTCCCCCAACAATTAATAGATCACATTCTACATTTTTATCAATTCGCGGTGGGTTGGCGACAGCAAGAGATAAACTGGGAGGAAAATAAATCAAGCTGAGGATGAAACTGATGATCAATTGAGAGGATTTTTTTACCATATTTATTTGATTCAATGATAATAGACTTTCAAGGAAGTGATTGTTATTGAATTTTCAAAAATCTGGATCTACGGAATGGATATTTTTAACATAACTTCAATTAAAACCTATAGAATATAAGATAGCACGCTGAACCGGGCGAAAATCCCTGTTTAATTTTCGGTATCAAATGCTCTGTCCCTCACCTTAATTATGATTGAACTCCTTGCGGTGTTATCAGCATCGGCGGCAGCAGGATTAAGAATTGCATTACCTTTATTGGTCATTGGTTTATTACAAACTGATTTATGGTCGCGTGTGCCTTTTTTGTCTGGATTTTCACCCCAAATTGTGATCGGGGTTCTCGTGAGTTGGTCATTATTTGAAATTTTTGCTTCTCAAAAAATACTAGGACAGCGCATTTTACAATTAATTCAATTATTATTTAGTCCCTTTGTAGGTGCTATGATGGGTTTAGCGATCGCAGAAGCAACTCACGTTGAACCCCACTTATTTTGGATTATTGCTATTGTTAGCGGTTTACTAGCGCTGGTTTTGCAATTAGTTCAAACAGGATTATTTTATCGTTTACGAGGTTTACCCATCTGGGTGATTTTAGGACAGGATATTCTCTGTGTTTTCCTGGTGATTTTTGCCTTTGATGCGCCGCAACAAGGAGGGTTAATTGCATTATTATTATTGTGGCTTGCCATTCGCATTTCCAAAGAATGGTATCGTTGGTACGCCCAACAAGGTCAACGGGGAGAACGCAACCCTCGACGTTATAAACGGGAACCGGATTGAGAGCAGGGGGAGGTAGGGGGAGAAGAGGAGGAGGGGGAGAGGAGAAAGGATGAATTCCTATGTCTTTTTCTACAGATTGGGCTCCAGACTCCGCACTCCGCACTCCACACCCCTACAGCAACCCTACGAAATGTAAAGGGCCTTGTCCGGTGATGATTTCTAATAAAATTGCCATCATTCCTAACATGGCTAACCGACCATTCCAAACTTCAGCCGTTGTTGTCAGTCCCCATTCCCAACGTTCTTGAGGATACATCTTCGTTTGTTTACCGGGATGGGCTACATCAGAGAATTTAATATTAGGAGCATCTAACGCTTCTATGACCATCTCGGCTAAATCATTAATAAATACGGGATGGGTATTTAAAGCAGGAACTCGATGAAATTTTTCAATCCCAGATTCTTCCGCGAGTTCTCGATATTCCATATCAATTTCTTCTAACGTTTCGATATGTTCTGAGACAAAACTAATGGGAACTACTACTAATTCTTTAACGCCTTGTTCGGCTAATTCAGGAATGGCTTCTTCTGTATAAGGTTTCAACCATTCCACCGGGCCAACGCGACTTTGATACGCTAAAACATGGGGGTTAGGACGATTTAACGTCTGCATAATTGCCGCTGTACAGCCTTCGATTTCATCTCGGTAGGGGTCGCCTGCTTCTTCAACATAACTCACCGGAACCCCGTGAGCACTAAAGAAAATGGGGACTTGTTCTGGGTGTTCACAATGTTCAATTTCTTGATGAATTAATTCCGCCATTGCTTTTAAGTAACCGGGGCGATTATACCAAGAGGGAATCACTGTATATTCAATTTTTTGTAAACTGGGATCTTGTTGCCAAAGTTTTTCTAAAACTCGAAAACTGGAACCACTGGTACTAATTGAAAATTGCGGATATAAAGGTAAAATAACTAATTTTTCAATTTGGTCACGTTTAATTTTAGCAATCGCTTCTTCGGTGAACGGGTTCCAATAGCGCATCCCCACATACACCCGAATATCTTGACCTTTTTCCTGTAAAGTCGCTTGTAACGCCAGAGCTTGTTCTTCTGTAATCCGCCGCAAGGGAGAACCGCCCCCAATGGCTTTATAATTTTCTTGGGATTTCTTATAACGCATTGTGGAAATCATCCAAGCCAGAGGTTTCTGCATCCAAGCAAAGGGCAAACGGATAATTTCTGGGTCTGAAAATAGATTATACAAAAAGGGGCGAACATCTTGCAGTTGCTCTGGCCCGCCCAGATTTAGCAGTAAGACTCCGACTCGTCCCATAGCGGTCACAGGTTTCCTATCCTAAGATTTATTAACTATTTTAATAATATCTTGTCCTTGTGGGTTAAGTCGATCTTTTCACTTATAAAAATTTTTCTCAATATGGCAACCATCCTCAGAAGCTTAAGTTACCGTTATCAATGGCTGTATGATACGATTTCTCGACTCGCCGCCTTGAGTGTTGGAGGAGAAAGTCGGTTTCGGGAGTTAGCGCTAACCGGGTTAACTCTCAACCCCCAAACCCAGGTTTTAGACGTATGTTGTGGAAGTGGACAAGCCACCTCGGTGTTAGTGAAATATTCTCAGAATGTTACGGGTTTGGATGCCTCGCCCCTCTCCCTCAAACGCGCCCAAAATAATGTTCCTCAAGCCCAATATGTAGAAGCGTTTGCGGAAAATATGCCTTTTGCAGATCACAGCTTTGATGTCGTTCACACCAGTGCGGCACTGCATGAGATGAACCCTGAACAATTGCAACAAATTCTCAATGAAGTTTATCGCGTTCTCAAACCGGGGGGGATTTTTACCCTGGTTGACTTTCATTCCCCAACTAATCCCCTGTTCTGGCCAGGGGTGGCGTTATTTCTCTGGTTGTTTGAAACGGAAACGGCTTGGCAACTGTTAAAAACAGATGTCCATAATTTATTATCACAAATCGGCTTTAATGTCAATCCCCCTCAACTTTATGCCGGAGGCAGTTTACAAGTGATTCAGGGGATTAAACCGGAGAAAAAAGGATTAAACAGTTAATCCTTCATGCGACGTTCTCCATAACGTAATAACATCTCAATACTTGCCAAACGATTTCCCCAACTTGATACTTGATAGGGGTGTTCTAAGGCTTGTAAACGCATAGAAGTTTGGAATTGTTTTTGGAAAGTTACTAACTTTTGTTGAGTCATTCCTAAAGTCTGTGAAGAAGGATTTTCCTCTAACTGTTTTAAGCTTTGTAGTAAATCTTCCGCTTGGGTACTCAAGGCTTGAAGTTCAGCATCTCGAATCCAAAGTTGATCATGAGATAACAGAAAACTCCATTCTCGTTTCAAGGCTAAATACCGATCATGAGCGGCTGCAAAAGGTTGACGATAAGGAATCGGCGGTTTATTTTCTGATGAATAATTTTGAGTTTTACGGAAATAGTTTTGTAAATTATTCCCTAGAGTTTCTACTGCAAAAATTGAATAACCACCTGTGGATAAATCCCGCAAGGATTGTAATTGATCAATTGCCACAATTTCAGGAAGATTCAATAACTTAATCGCAGGACTAATTAACGCTGAACCTAACCGTTGTTCCTGGGTTAAAGGCTGAGTAATGCGCTTCAAACGGTTAGTATCCATCGCATAGGTCATGGGTACAATTAAATCCACATAACCTTGTTTTGCCCAGACTTCCCAATGTTGTTGAATTTTCATGATCCGTTCCTGTTCAGGATGGGCAAATACAGCAACGGATAAAATCACATTCGGTTTTTGTTGCTTTAAAAATTGCGACACTTCAGCGACAAATGAGGTAACTTGATTGGCTTTAAATTGTGTCCATTGATTCCATAATTGACTATTTTTCGGAGTAATATTAACCGGGTCAACTCCGGTTAATTGTTGAAATTGTTCCCGTCCAGCTTTGCCATAACCATAGGTGTAACTTCCCGATGGATCTTGAAACGGATAACGAATATAATCTAACTGCAACCCATCCACCTTATAGGTAGTTACAATTTCATTAATTAAACGCAGGAGATAGGCTCTGGCTTCTCGGTTAGCCGGATCAAGATAAACTTTGCGATCGCGAGGATTTCTTAACTGTCCATAATTATTAATATTCACCCAATCAGGATGGGCTTCTATTACCGGACTTAAAAAACTACTCGGTTGTCCTAAAATTTCATTATGGCGGTCATTTCCTACGGCAAACGTCCACATCCAGGCGTGTAATTCCATCCCCCGTTCATGGGCTAATTTTACGGCCGATTCTAACGGGTTCCAGCCCCGAATTAAGGGGTTTTGTTGCGGCGCAATGCGGCTGGGATAAATCGGATAACCCGCATTAATAGTTTCAAAATAAACCGTATTAATTCCGGCGGAAGCTAAGCGATCAAAAACTTGAGCTAGACCCGCTTCTCCTGCGGCTTTAACAATGGTTCCTCGGTCTAACCAAACGGCTCGAATTTCCGCTCCTAACCGTTCTCCTTCCGTCGGATAATGTTGCCATAATTGTTGCCGAATTTCTAACCATTGACGACGAGCTTCCGCCCAATTTTGATGGGCAACTAATTCAGGAAAATCCTTAATAACTTGTCGAGCTTTTGTAATAATGGCATCAGATTCTTTAAAATTAGAACCCGCTAAACTTCCTCCTGTTCCAGCCATTAATTGAGTTGAAGCAACCTGTAAATTAATCGGAACATTTCCCGAATTAGAAGCAATTAAAGCATTTTCAAAACGTCCCAATAAATCCATCAATTCCTGACGCATGGCAATGGCGGTTAATTCCTCAATGGGTTCATTTCCGGGTTGTACCACTAACCCCGCAGGAGCCGTTTGTTCAGAAGGGTCAAGCAAACTGCTGGGGACTGGGGGAGTATTCGGTAACGTGCGAGTCGCGGTGACGGTGGGGGGTGGGGGTGTTATTGAACGGGGAGGGGAAGGAGGTACCTGGGGAACAACGGGAGGAGTCACCGGACGGGGGGACGCAACGGCTTGTATCGTTGGTGTAGGGGGTTGGGGCGAAGGTGTGGGGTTCAAAGCAGGAACAGGAACACTGGCCGGGGGAGTCGTCGGCGTTACCGCTAAACCATGACGACTGACGGCGGCTTGTAACCAAGCAATATCTACATCCGTTGAAGATGGAGTTCCCCAGCGCCAGCCTAAATAGGTGGCTTTTTGGGTAGTAATGACGGCTGGAGAACTGCCGCTGGCTTCCCAAATTCCGGCGGTATAACTTTCTAAGGTCGTTGGGATAAGTACCCCTCCGGCTACGGGGGTGGGGTTTTGTTGGGTTGGCCCCCAAGTAGTGAGGGACGGACAGATGGGATCTCGACTGCGACAGCGATTTTTAACGGCTTGGGGTAGACCGGGAACGGTGAGGGGAAAAGCCCAATAGGAACCTAAAATTGAGCGCAACAGTTGACGAACTAACGGGGTAGACTGTTCTCCAACCGGGCCACTGGCAATGACCTGTCCTCCTTGTTTGGCCCATTCTTGCAAAATTTTGGCTTGTTCGGTTTTAATAACGGTTAGATTGGGTAAGAATAATATCCGAATTCCTTGCAAATCGGCAACGCTTTTAATGGTGTTTAAATCTAAGGTTTGATAGAGAATTCTACTGGCTTTTAAGCGTTGTTCAATATGATTCCATTCACTAAGTTGTTCTGTGTCTCGAATCACCCCTAACGTTACATTAGCTTGACTGATGGCGGTTAGCGGAATGAATAATTGTAAAATTGTGCTGGCAAGAGTTCCAAGGATAATTTGTTTAAAAAAGGTTTGCGCTGGCCGTTGAACCATTGGTTTTTATTAATTTTAATAGTGATCAAATCAATTGAAGTGCGTTATCATACATTAACAGAATTGTCAAGCCCATTTATCCAGGCTTAACTTGAGATTCTGCCCAATTTTCTCTGATTCCAATTTCACACCCCTAAAATTGGAAGAGTTTTATACAAATCTTTATTATTTTACAAGTTTCTGTGATCAGATTTGCGAGAAACCGGGTTTCTGTCCTAACTTTTGCTAGAAATCAAAAGATAACCCAAGAAACCCGGTTTCTGAACCTCAGCAGCGTAGGGAGAAACCCGGTTTCTGTCCTAACTTTTGCTAGAAACCCGAAAGATAACCCAAGAAACCCGGTTTCTGAACCTCAGCAGCGTAGGGAGAAACCCGGTTTCTGTCCTAACTTTTGCTAGAAATCGAAAGATAACCCAAGAAACCCGGTTTCTGAACCTCAGCAGCGTAGGGAGAAACCCGGTTTCTGTCCTAACTTTTGCTAGAAACCCGAAAGATAACCCAAGAAACCCGGTTTCTGAGAATTAACGCCCGATTTTTGCCCCCTGAGTATCTAGTTGTAGAACCTTAACCTCTGGGTTAACCCCGACTTGTTGCCAAGCTTGGGTCATCGCTTCCGCCACCTGAGAAGCGGATGTTTCATCCGTTAACGCCAATAATGTTGGGCCAGCACCACTAATGACTAATTCGCAAGCACCCGCCTGTAACGCCGCCGCCCGAACTTGATCAAAACCTCGAATTAACGATTTCCGATAGGGTTGGTGAATTTTATCTTGTAGCGCAACCCTTAACCATTTCGGGTTTCCCGTTTCTAAACCTCGAATGAGTAGTCCGAGATGAGCCGTGTTAAAAATCGCATCGGCGCGACTGTAGGTTGGGGGTAAAACACGCCGAGCTTCTGCGGTTGATAACTCAAAATCAGGAATTGCCAAAACAGGTACAATCTTAGAATTCCAAGGAATATCGCAAATTTCCCACCCGGTGCCCGTTTCTCCCTTGGATACCGATAACTGACAATTTCCTAATAACGCAGGAACTACATTGTCTGGGTGTCCTTCCATTTCAACCGCCAGTTGCAGGATATCCTGTGAACTTAAGGGATGTCCAGCTAAGGCATTCGCACCCACCAGTCCCCCAACAATAGCTGTAGCGGAACTTCCTAAACCTCTGGCTAGAGGAACGCCTAAATGAATCTGCATTTCAACTGGGGGAGGCGTTTGACCGAGATGCTGATAGACCTTAACAAAAGCTTGATAAGCTAAGTTACTTTCATCTGTTTGCACTCCAGCCGCTTCTGTACCTTGGACGGTAATTTTAAGGGTTTCATCCGAGGCGGTTTCCAGGTGGGAAAATTGTAGGGTATTGTATAAGGTGAGAGCCGCTCCGATACAATCAAATCCAGGCCCTAAGTTGGCGGTGGTTGCGGGAACGGTGACAGTAACAGTGTTAGGCATTTTATCGCTCTAAGATAACAAACAGCCAATTTGTGATCTTAGCCGACAATGGCTCCCCATCATTAGAAATTAGCTATTTTCTGGCGGCTGATCCGAAGATTTCCCAATGCCTAAGCTTTTTTTCGATGAGCGTAATTTTTTCCAAAGTTGTTTAATTTGTTGATAAGCTTCCTCTGAGGTTACTTTTCCATTAGTCTCTAATCCACAGATATAGTTAACTCGCTGGGCAAATTCCTGCAAGTTGGAATTGAAAACCAACTTCTCTGGCGTAAATTCTCCGTGGTAGCGACTGCGGGGAAAGAGGAAATCATCACGTTCTGACATGGCTATCTCCCAAACAATAGGACTGTGGGGTTGAGATGGACGGACAAAGACCAATTGACCACCACTGAGATCATGAAAACGGTTAAGGGCTGATTAATATTCTAATTCTAATGCTCAAAATCCTGATCCTACCTAGCATAGCTTAACCCTGAATGAATTCTCAGGTTTCATTTTAGCGAAATCCGATTCAACCTTGAATTTCAGGAAACTTAAAAATTAAAGCCTAGTGCTTCATCAGCTAGGCTTCTGGGATAACCCACGAAACCCATTCTTGTCTCAACCGTTAACTTTCAACCGTATGACCAACGGAGGCGATCGCTTGTTTAATCTCTGTTTCTGAAGGTTGACCCTGAATATTAACCGTTTTTGTGTCTAAATTAATCTGCACATCAGCCTCAGCATCCAAGGATTTAATTGCCTTTGTCACCGTATTAGCACAGGCTTGACACACCATCGAAGGAACTTTGATTTCAACAGCCATAATTCAGATATTGATAAACGATTCTGATCTTTATTATTACAGTAGAGACGTTTAATCAAACATCTCTACTTCGTAATATTAAACGAATGCCATCACGGAAGATTCAACTTGAAGTATTTCTCGCCCAACAGCCACCGCAACGGGACGTAAACGATTGACTAATTCTGCCATATCTTCTAAAGATAAGGCTTGTCTAGCATCAGAAACAGATTTTTCGGGTTCAGGATGACATTCAATCATTAATCCATCCGCCCCACAAGCAATGGCCGCTTTTGCTAAGGGTTCGACTAATTCTCGTTTTCCCACCGCATGAGAGGGATCAACAATTATGGGTAAATGGGTTAATTGTTTGAGCGCAACAACAGCCCCTAAATCTAAGACATTGCGGGTGAAATGATCGAAACTGCGAATACCCCGTTCACATAAAATAACGTTAGGGTTGCCATGACTTAAAATATATTCAGCCGCCATTACAAATTCTTCTATTGTTGCTGCTAAACCTCGTTTTAATAAAATCGGTTTACCCGCTTTTCCTAACGCTTTTAATAATTCAAAATTCTGCATATTGCGGCTACCAATTTGGAGCATATCCGCATAAGTTACAACAGATTCAATTTGTTCAATAGACATTACCTCGGTCACAACAGGAATATAATGGCGTTGACTAATACCCTTTAAAATTTGAAGTCCTTCCAAAGCTAAACCTTGGAAGGAGTAAGGAGAGGTTCTGGGTTTGAAGACTCCGCCTCGCAACATTTGTACAGAAGTATGGGCGAGATGGCGGGCGACTTGTTCCATTTGTTCTAAACTTTCCACCGCACAGGGGCCACCAATGATTAATAAATCTTGACCTCCGACAGTTACGGTATCGGAAATCTTGATAACAGTTTGATGTTCAGGATGGGTTTTAGAAACAAGTTTAGCGTCTAACATGGGAATTCTCCTTGGAAACGGTAAGCATTTAAAAAGCCCGAAACTGGTTTGAAGTTCCGGGCTTGGCGTTTGTGAAAACAGCAGCAAACTTTACCCAGAACTGATTCGGGGCCAAAAATAAAAGCCATAAAAGTAAGATTGAGTAAAGATTGTCATTGCTGTTTTACTGTAAAAATCCGAAGGTTGACCATTAAAAAACCGCAGCCTTTGTTTCTGCGGTTCACTAGGGAGTTTCCATACACCAATGGATTCACTCTCTGTGAACCGTGCTACACCAAAAATAAAAGTAATAGCAATTCCGAATGGGCATGGGTGTTTTAATTAAACTTATATATTCGTTTCTACGAACCTAGCACAGCGATCGCTTAATGTCAAGAACAGGGCAGGGGGAGCAGGGGAGGCAGGGTAGGGGCGGGGTAATCTCGCCCTTAGCAGTCAACAGTTAACCTCCTTTCAAATTGTTAAAATCCATTAAGATAAAAGAAGAACAAGATTGTTTCAGAAGCTAAGAGTAACCTTCCATGACATCACAAGTTTTAGTTGAAAAGAAAAAGTTAGAAAAACCGCCCTTTGAAATCCATTATTTAGGCGATCGCGCCTTGAGAACGCCTGCCAAACGAGTGTCCCGCGTTGATGATGAAATTCGCAAACTGGTGCGGGAGATGTTACAAACCATGTACAGTGCCGATGGTATTGGTTTAGCCGCGCCTCAAGTGGCGGTGAATAAACAGGTGATTGTGATTGACTGCGAACCGGATAATGCTGCCAACCCACCTTTAGTATTAATTAATCCCACGATTATTAAAAGCAGTACAGAAATTTCACCTTTTCAAGAAGGTTGTTTAAGTATTCCGGGGGTGTATATGGATGTGACTCGCCCGGAAGTGGTGGAAGTGTCATTTAAAGATGAAAATGGCAGACCTCGAACCCTACGCGCGACGGAATTATTATCTCGTGCGATTCAACATGAAATGGATCATTTAAACGGGGTTTTATTTGTGGATCGAGTGGAGAATCAATTGGCTTTAAATGAAGAGTTAGCCAAACATAAATTCTCACCCAAAGCTGTTAAACCCGTTAAATAATCTAGGAAATTAAACATGGTTGGTACTCCAAAAAGCATGGTTTTGTTATTAGGGTCTTGTATCGCTGCGATCGCGGCTGTGGGTTCGGTTTTTGAACTTTCTTCGGGAGTTCCACAACTGGGAAGTTTAACCACCAGTATTATTTTAGCCTTGAGTATTCCGTTAGGTGTGTTTCTATTTTTTGCCGCCGTTAAAGATGCTCAAATGAATCAAGAATAACTTCGTAGTTGTGTTTTAGCACCTCCTAAGAATGGGCGGGAAAACCCCGCCCCTACAAGCGATATTTTATCTACAGTTTTTCTAATCAATTTCTGAAAATAGTTTCATTTTTTAAAAGATTGTCAGGGAATTTTGATATTTGAGTGAAAATCTTTCTCAAGTAGTTGACGAAATTATAGGGGTTCTGGTACAGTTAAGGAAATACCCTCCAAGGGGTTATCATGTCTATCGGTAAAAATGAAGGCTAAAACCCTGATTCTCTCGTCAAATATTTGGATTTCCTGACTCAATTTCGATTCAACGATGACTAATTTTGAGGAGGGTCAAGAAGAAGGGACTTGACAAAAATCATATTTTGTGTTTAAAGCCAAAAAGCGATCGCGATTTCCTAAAAACCGAGTTTCTGAACCTCTTTTATGGCAATCTATTAGTCAATAGGAGACACAATTCTGATCACGATATTGACAGAAATCTATTATTAACCATGCAAACTTTACCTGTTCCAACTCAAACTTCTGGCAGTCAAACCTTTGACACCGTAATTCATCGTCGCCAAACCCGTCCCGTGCAGGTGGGAACCGTGACCATTGGGGGAGGTCATCCGGTTGTTGTGCAATCGATGATTAATGAAGATACGATGGATATTGATGGGGCGACGGCGGCGGTACGTCGTTTGCATGAAATCGGGTGTGAAATTGTGCGGGTGACGGTTCCGAGTGTGGGTCATGCCACCGCCGTTGGTAAAATTAAACAGAAATTAGCCGAAACCTATCAACCCGTTCCCTTAGTGGCGGATGTTCATCATAATGGTATGAAAATCGCCCTGGAAGTAGCAAAATATGTGGATAAAGTGCGAATTAATCCAGGGTTATATGTATTTGAAAAACCCAAAAGCGATCGCACCGAATATACCCAAGCCGAATTTGATGAAATTGGCGATAAAATTAGACAAACCTTAGAACCTTTAGTGGTGTCTTTGCGAGATCAAGGAAAAGCCATGCGAATTGGGGTGAATCATGGTTCCTTAGCCGAACGAATGTTATTTACCTATGGCGATACCCCAGAAGGTATGGTGGAATCAGCGTTAGAATTTATTAGAATTTGTGAATCTTTGGATTTTCAAAATATTGTGATTTCCCTCAAAGCGTCACGGGTTCCGGTGATGGTGGCGGCGAACCGTTTAATGGTGAAACGGATGGATGAATTAGGTATGAATTATCCGTTACATTTAGGGGTGACAGAAGCTGGAGATGGAGAGTATGGTCGGATTAAATCAACGGCTGGAATTGGGACTTTATTAGCCGAAGGAATTGGAGATACCATTCGGGTTTCTTTAACCGAAGCGCCAGAAAAAGAAATCCCGGTTTGTTATAGTATTCTGCAAGCATTAGGACTGCGGAAAACGATGGTGGAATATGTCGCTTGTCCGTCCTGCGGTCGCACGTTATTTAACTTAGAAGAAGTCTTACATCAAGTTCGTGAAGCGACAAAACATTTAACCGGGTTAGATATTGCGGTGATGGGATGTATTGTCAATGGCCCCGGAGAAATGGCCGATGCGGACTATGGTTATGTCGGTAGACAACCGGGCTTTATTTCCCTGTATCGCGGTCGTGAGGAAATTAAAAAAGTTCCTGAAACCCAAGGGGTAGAAGAATTAATTAATCTGATTAAAGCTGACGGTCGTTGGGTTGACCCTTAAACAGAAGGGGAGAACAGTGATAGGGTGCGGGTATGGTAGTTACACGCACTCCTGATGTCAATCCTCAACACCCGAAACCCGAAACCTATGCTAAATTGGGCGTATTGATATTGAAATTTATATTTTCTGGTTCAGCAAACAGATGGTTATTTCAAGAAGTGGGCTTGTTCTTGGCGCAACGGCGGTGATGTTAACGGCTGTGGCAGTTGCGGGAGCGGGAATTCATCTTTCAAGTCAAGCATCCTTTCGGGAAAGTCCCAAGGAATTAATTGACGAAGTATGGCAGGTGATCCATAAAAGTTATGTGGATGGAACTTTTAACCAAGTGGACTGGACGGCGGTGCGGACTGAATATTTAAACCGTAACTACACCAGCGATGAACAAGCCTACACTGCCATTCGGGAAATGCTGAAGAAACTGGATGACCCCTATACTCGCTTCATGAACCCCGAAGAATTCAAAAATATGCAAATTGATACTTCTGGGGAATTAACCGGGGTTGGCATTCAATTAACCCAAGATGAAGAAACGAAAAAATTAGTTGTAATTTCTCCCATTGAAGGATCTCCCGCCTTTACCGCAGGAGTTCAAGCCCAAGATATTATTACCGAAATTGATGGTCGCACAACGGAGGGAATGGATATTAATGAAGCGGTGAGTTTAATTCGCGGGCCAGTGGGAACAAAAGTTAATATTAAAATATTACGGGGAGATAAACCGTTAGATTTTAATATTACTCGCGATCGCATTGAAATTCATCCAGTTCGTGCCTCTAAAAATCCCAGTTCGGCGGGGGAAATTGGTTATATTCGCTTAAATACTTTTAGTGCGAATGCGGCGGAAGAAATGCGGGAAGCAATTCAGGATTTAGAGAAACAAAATGTAGCGGGTTATATCCTTGATGTGCGTTCCAATCCGGGGGGATTGCTTTATTCTAGCATTGAAATTGCCCGGATGTGGTTAAATCAAGGTGATATTGTTTCCACCGTTGATCGTCAAGGAGAAACCGACCGTCAAAAGGCAAATAATCGCGCGTTAACTAATAAACCGTTAGTGGTTTTAGTGGATGGCGGTTCAGCAAGTGCGAGTGAAATTTTATCCGGTGCTTTACAAGATAATAAACGGGCGGTTTTAGTCGGAACAAAAACCTTTGGGAAGGGGTTAGTTCAATCTGTGCGAGGGGTAGGAAATGGTTCAGGTTTAGCCGTAACTATTGCGAAATATTTTACCCCCAGTGGTCGAGATATTAACCATGAAGGCATTCAACCGGATGTTAAAGTTGAACTCACTGAAGAACAACGGGATGAGTTAAGAAAAGATCGAACAAAAGTGGGAACAACGGCTGATCCTCAATATGTTAAAGGGTTAGAAATTCTGACAGGAGAAATTGCTAAAGCCAAACAAGGAACCCAAGCTCAATCTAAATAATTAGAAACCAGAATATAGGGGCGGGAATACTCGCCCCTGATGCTTCAGGAGTTCGTAAAATTGTCAGAATCATGATAACATTTCCTGTGAAAATTTTGAGAAAGGTGTGCTACAGATAACATTTATGACTAGCAAGTTCCGTCAATCCGGTTATCATCCGATTCGCAAGCTAAAAGTGATCTTAGCAGGTCTTCATATTGCGATCGCAACGGAGTTTAGTGTTGCTTACAAAGTCATTTTATCTGTCATCGTCTTAGTTTTTGCTCTAATTTTTCGACAATGGCGGGATTTAATGTTGATTGTTTTAGCGACGGGGCTAATGTTGATCGCTGAATTATTCAATAGTAGTATTGAAGGTTTATGTGATTTTTTGGAAAAAGAGTATGATGAGAGAATTCGCGCTATAAAAGACATTTCTGCTGCGGCTGTTGGTATCAGTATTTTAATTTGGGCGGTGGCTTTAATTTTTGAAATTAGTTATCTGTGGTCGTTATTTTGATAAAATTTTTCAAACAACCACACATCATCTCGATCATATTTTAATTGAAAATCAGGATGATTTTGTAAACGTTTAACTAACCCAATGACTAATTCAGGAGAACTCGGCCATCCGGGGTGACGTTGGTTTAATAAGACGTATTGAAAGGGTTGTAAATCGAGGTTTTCTCGTCCTTGAATAGCGAGTTCTAAACGAGGACGATGGGTGAGATGGGGGGCAATTTTATCAGTTGTTAATACGTTATCCTGGGTTTTAATATAGCTGAGGGCTTCCCGTGTTGCTTGCCAATTATCCAGGGTTGTTAAATATTTAGAGGTAAAATAACCATATTTTGCTAAGGAGAAAAAGGCAATTAACGACCATAAAATCATCCATTTTCGCGGTTTAAACAATCCTTCACCATGAGCTAAATTATCAATGACTGCTAATATCAGAAAGGGTAAAATCGCTAAGGAATATTGTTGCGTTAAGTTCTTCATTTGTGGATTTTCGGCTAACAAATTTAAAAATAAAATCGGTGCGGCACAAATTAGGGGGGTTAAATGTCGCCCCCACAGCCCCCAAATTAAAGGAATTAAGAGTAAAATTAAATATTCTAAATTAGCTAAAGTTAAAATTTTACTTAAAACTAACCCCGGTTTTAAGATAATATTTAAGGTAATTTCGGGTAAAGAATTCCCCAGAAAACTATAAACTCCAACGGCGATGGGGGGTGCTTGGGAAAAGTGGGGGATAATGAATTCTGTAGAGAGGAAAAACCACAAAAATCCTAAAATGATTGAAACAAGAGCATAACGGGGTTTTTTCTCAAAGATGAATAACCAAACTCCCATGGAAATTAAAACTAAAGATAAAACTTCTTTACAGCCTAAAATAATAATAATTGAGAGAATAAACCCTAAAAAATTCTGATTTCTAGCATATAAAATCGCATATAAAATAGCGGGTAAGGCGATGACTTCTGGGTGAAAATCAAATAAATTAACATTAAAAATTAATGGATATAACAGATAAACAAAAGCTAAGGTTTGAGCTTGAGTTTCCTTTAATCCCGCTTGTAACGATAGCTGATAAGTTGGTAACGCACCCAAGGATAGGGAAATGGCTTGAATGGCAAATAACCAATGAACATCAGGATAAATTTTATAAAATAAGGCAATAACATACAGAATATAAGCGGCATGATCTCCTAAAATATGTAATCCTCGAAAGGTAACAAAGGGTTTTTGTCCTTGACTAATTAAGTAAATACCATTATCAAAAATCCCTAAATCATAAGCATTTGATTGAAATAAAGCATGACGTAAACTACTAGAAATAAATAAAATCAAACTACTAATAATAATTGCTATTACAACTGGATTATTTTTTATATTTTTAAATATAATATTCATATTTTTAAGATTTTATTTTGTTCATCCAGTCAGAAATAGTTGTAAATTCGGCTTGCTTTTTCAGCCAAATTAGATATTTTTCTAATCGATTTAATAAATGAATTCCTGATAAACGTTTCATGGAATTCGGAAGTTTAAATTTAGAAATATCGGTAAATTCCCAAGGATGAAAATTAAGATTGAGATAGCGATCGCTATCGAGGGTAATTTGAGAGGCGAATTGAATTAAAGGAAAGGGAAGGTTTTTGAAACTTAACCCGAAGAGGGGAAACCGGACAAAGGGTGTTACAGATAGGGGAAGATTGAGTAAATGATTATAATAATGAACGGTGCGACGTTTCCCTTGATAATAATTAGAATTAAAGGAAGAATGGTATTGATATCCTGATGCTAAAATTGCTTGTTCATCAATGATTTGCTGTTCTCCCATACGGAACCCAGAAACCGTTTGTCCAGAGATTTCTTCTAACACTTGTTTAGATTTCCACAAATCTTCCGGGGAGAATTGGGAATGATAAAAACCGTGAGAGGCGATTTCATGGGTTCTTGCGATCGCTTCTATTAATTCAGGATAATGTAAGGCAAAATTTGCTGTTACAAAAAAGGTCGCCCGAATCTTCAAATGTTCCAGTAACGATAGAATATTGCTTAATCCCATTAACGAGATATCAAACTGGACAGAAGGTTTTATTTTCTCCCCATATTTCAGGGGAGCATCAAATTCTTCTACATCAAAATTCAGGAGAATATACTTCGTCATAACACCCTAAAAAATCTAATTAAGCTGTTGTACAATCACTTCAATATTATTTGGATTTCCTCCCGTAATTACCCGATCTTGTCCCATATTTGCCCACGTTAATCGACCCTCAACATAAATTTCTGCTCGAATTCTATAAACCCCATTTTGTTGAATTTGGGCGGGATTATACATCAAAGAAAAGGGAACTGGAACCTGTTGACCCCTTAACGGAATAGTTTGTTGAGCAATATTTCGAGGTGCACGATTTGGATTGGTTGTATCTTGTAACGTTACCACAACTGTTGAATTAGGAGGTAAGGCAATGCGTTGACGATAGGTAACTGTTCCGGTTACTTGTGATTGTTGGGGTCTTTGATTTCCTTGATTTCCTTGATTTCCTGACATTCTCATCACCCGTTCTGAAATGGGTGCTTGATTATTATTAGGTTGAATGGTGAATAACCGAGAGTTCACTTGATAGAATGCTCTTTGAGAATTGCCTGCATAACCATCTCCCTGTCTTTGCACAGAAAAACGGTCAAAAAGTTGACCATTAATATAGCTAACTGCCATGAATAAACCGGATTGTCCTTGACAAATATTAATATGATAATTCTCGGTTCTAAAATAAGCTTCTTGGGGAACGCCTCGACAACCTTGGGTTGCAAAATCTAATTCCCGTTGTGCGAAAGCCGGAGGAATAATATTAATCGCTGATGTTAAAGTTAATAACGTGGACGTCAAGAATAAACGGGCAAGAAATAAACTTCTAGGCTGATTTTGAGTGTGTCTCATTATTTCCCTTTGATTGATCTACCCTTAAGATTATATCATTAGTGTTGAACTTCATTAAATTTTAAGCGACCCAAAGATGTTGAGCAAAGCGAACTGAAAAACTAATGAGTAATACAGTAAAAAATCCCAAGGTGACATAACCCCAACGGCGATGATGAGAAAGCATAACTCCTAAGCCTAGACTAACAGAAACAATGCCATAAGCTAAACGGCTCAGAGAAATTGTTCCTCCAGAGGCTAATAATAAACCTAATGCACAAAAGCCATAATTAACAGCTAATAAGCTGAGTTCATGGCGTAAATACCACAGTAAGTAACCCCCGCCTAAAATAATAGATGTATTCAGGAATGGATCACCTGCAATTAGCCACAAAATAATCAGTAAAACACAAAAACTATAGTCAAATTTTGTCTCTCCTAATTGATGACGATATCGCCATAATAGATAACCTATTATCGCAATTGTTAGCACCAGAAGTGGATGCCAAGGATCAACAATTGTGCCTTGTTTCCAATTTTGAGATCCGATTAAAATTTGCATAATCATTTTTAACCAGCCTTGACTATCAAATCCGGTTTGGCGTTGCCATTGGGTATGTTGAACCGTAATAAAAGCAATCGGATTATTAAATTTTATCCAACAATAAAGACTATAAAAAAGTAAACCTAAACCACTGAATAAGCCGGATAAATAGGCGATCGCAGATTTTTGTTTTTGCCAAGATGTAATTAAAAAAGCGGGAATTAAAGCTAGTCCCGTAATACGAGTTGCCGTCGCTAAACTTCCCCATAAAATTACTTGAGGATATTTTTCTAAATCAAACGCTCTTAAGGCAGCAATACTCAAGCATAAAAACAACCCTTCAGTATAAATAACTGTTCCAAAAATCGATAAAGGACACCAAGCTAAAACCGCCGTAGCCCAACGAGCCGCTTTAGAATTATTAGTGGTTTCAACCCAATTATATAGTAAAACTAAAGCTCCTAAAAATGCTAAATTATTAATTAAAAATCCTGCGATTTCAAAGGGTAAGCCTAAATTCATTAACCCGCGAATTAATAATGGAAATAAGGGAAAAAATGCCACATTTCCACCGGGTTCAGTTTGATTGATCACTTCATATCCAGACGTTGCAATGATTTGATAGAGGGGACTATCCCAAGCGGAAAAAACACCCCAACCCCATTCAGCTTTGACCGCTTGCGGTTGAGAAGGAACCGCAGAAAACCAGGAAACGGCAAACAATGTCAACAGAATGATTGTGCGACTCACTATCCCCATTGTTAAGGCAAAAATTACCCCATTCGATTGACAAAATTTCACCAGAGGCGTTAAAAACTTCATAAATTTTTCAGAACGTTGCTTAAGTTCATGACCAAGATTCATCTCATCTATCCTAAAATAAGGTAAACTATTTTAGATTTTAAATTTTCTCTGATTTCCATGACAAATTCTATTCTTTCGCCTTTACAAAGCCGTTTACTCACAGGGTTACTGATTTTAGTTGTGAGTTGGTTAAGCTTTCAATTTTTGGGCTATGTAGGTGAATTAATCAGTATATTAGTCACCTCTGGATTAATTGCCTTTCTGCTTAACTATGCCGTTGCTAAACTCGAACGCTTGATTCCGCGAGGTTTAGCCGCAGCTTTAGTGTATTTAATTGCCATTTTAACCTTTATTATTGTTGCGTTAACGTTGGTTCCACCTGTTTTCAATCAAGGACGACAATTAATCACCCGATTACCCGAATTAATCGAATCAGGACGACAACAGTTAGCCGAATTTCAAGTTTGGAGTGCTGAACGAAATTTACCCTTTGATGTGGGAATTTTGCAACAGCAAATTTTATCTCGAATTCAAGGAACAATTGAACCGATTATAACCGGAAGTTTAGGCTTAGTTCTAGGAACTTTTAATTGGTTTTTTGATTTAATTTTTATTGTGGTCATTTCCTTTTATATGTTATTAGATGGGGAACGATTATGGAATCTATTAATTACGATTTTATCCCCCCAAATTCGAGAATTTTTAACCGTTTCCTTAGAACGAAATTTGAAAAAATTTGTTTTAGGACAAACCTTACAAGGAATTTTTATGGCGGCTACTTTAACCGTTGCATTTTTAATGCTAAAAGTTCCCTATTTTCTGTTATTTGCGGTTGTGATTGGATTGTTAGAAATTATTCCTTTTGTCGGAGCAACATTAGGCATTGGAGCCGTTACGATTATTGTAGCATTTATTGATTGGTGGATGGCATTACAGGTTGTTACGGTTTCCGTTGCCGTTCAACAAGTCAAGGATAATATTGTTGCTCCTCGAATTATGGGGGATTTAACCGGATTAAGCCCCGTTATTATTTTTAGTGCGTTATTATTAGGAGGAAAAATCGGAGGATTATTAGGATTTATTCTCGCAATTCCTATGGCTGGGGTGATTAAAAGTATTATTGAAGTGGTGGTTGATCCAACTTTACCGCCTCAAACGGGTTCATTCTTTTATAATCCCTTAGATCCAAAAGAAAATATCGCCCCAACGGAAACCTTAGCGTTAAAGGAACAGAAATAGTTAAAAGGGTCAAATTAAATCCCGTAAAATTTCCTAAAATCAACATCTTTTTTTCTGTATTTTTGAGTGAAATAACTGAACTATGAAATGGTGGCAACGACTAAAAACCAATCCTTTAGCTCAATTTGGAGCCGGAATTTTATTGTTATTTTATTTAGTAGTAATTGCAGCAGATTTTATTGCTCCTTATAGTCCTTATGAATCTCAACTGAACGCTTCTTTATTGCCCCCAACTCAAATTTATTGGTATAACCAACAAGGACAATGGATCGGCCCCCACGTCTATCCGACAACCCAAGGCCCGGTAGATATTGAAACTGGAATTCGTCAACTGAATGTGGATAAAACTCAGCCGAGTCCTGTCCGATTTTTTGTTAAGGGAGAACCTTATAAAATATTAGGAATTATTCCCTTTGATCGTCATTTATTTGGAACAATTGGAGCCGCAAAAATTAATCTTTTGGGAACCGATGAACAAGCCAGAGATCAATTTAGTCGGATTGCTTTTGGCGGTCGAATTAGTCTGAGTATTGGATTAGTTGGGATTTTAGTTTCATTTCCCATCGGAATGATGATCGGAGGAATGTCCGGTTATTTTGGGGGGTGGTTGGATACTTTCACGATGCGACTTGTAGAAGTTTTAATGACTATTCCAGGGTTATATTTATTAGTGGCTTTAGCGGGAATTTTACCTCCCCAACTCAGCAGTAGCCAGCGTTTTTTATTAATTGTGGTGATTATTTCTTTTATTAGTTGGGCTGGGTTAGCACGAGTGATTCGAGGGCAAGTTTTATCGATTAAAGAACAACAATTTGTGCAAGCGTCAAAAGCAATTGGGGCAAATTCTTTTTATATTATTATTCGTCATGTTCTCCCCCAAACCGCAACCTATTTGATTATTTCTGCGACCTTATCAATTCCTAGTTTTATCATTGCAGAATCAGTTTTAAGCTTCTTAGGTTTAGGCATTCAACAACCTGATCCGTCCTGGGGAAATTTATTATCCTCAGCAACAAATGCCTCTATTTTAGTGTTACAACCTTGGTTAATTTGGCCCCCAGCGATTTTAATTATTTTAACAGTATTAGCGTTTAATTTATTAGGAGATAGCTTAAGAGATGCCCTTGATCCGCGTAGTATTCAACGATAATTAATTTAACTTTATTCGCCGTATTATTGGGGCTAGGATTGAGAAACTGATTATAAATTTCTCAACCTAAAACCTAACACCCAACCCCAAACGTCTTAAGATTTATGGGAATTTTGTTCTGTGTCTTCTGAAATCGACTGAGATTCATCGGGAGGGTTAGAGAGTTCATCTTTAAACCCCCGGAGACTTTGACCTAAACTTTTTCCAATTTCCGGTATTTTTTTAGGGCCAAAAATTAATAAGGCTACCACCAAAATAATTGTAATTTCCGGCCATCCTAAACCAAACATAATGTTAAGCTCCTTGTCTTGTTTGCCAACTGAGTCACCCTTTATCCTAAACTGATATGCTGAAATATAAACTTGTCATGAGAAAAATCCTACAATGGTGAATAGCGTTTCTGTTTCTATTCGAGAACAACAACACTCCCTAATTCGCCGACTGGCTGACCAAATTGAAAGCAGTTGGAATCAATATCTACAGTTAGAGCCCTACCATCTCCCAGAGGATTTAGGTTATGTAGAAGGTCGCTTAGAAGGGGAAAAACTGATCATTGAAAATAAATGTTATCAAACCCAACACTTTCGTAAACTGCATTTAGAATTAGCTAGAGTCGGTGAAACCCTCGATATTCTTCATTGTGTCATGTTTCCCAGAGTGGAATATGATATTCCTATGTTTGGAGCAGATTTAGTGGGAGGACGAGGACAAATTAGTGCCGCCATTGTAGATTTATCTCCCACCCATTTAGATCATCATTTACCCTTGGCGTATCAACAACAATTACAACCCCAACCGCAACAACAGTTTTCTCAACCCCGTGAAATTCCGACTTGGGGGGATATTTTTTCAGAATTTTGTTTATTTATTCGACCCGCAACACCGCCAGAAGAAACTCAATTTTTAGAGGTAGTCACGCAATATTTAAAAGTTCATTGTGAATACGCAGTGACTCAAACTAAACTTTCAGAAGCACAACAAGCAGAAATGATAGCAGGTCAAAAGAATTATTGTACACAACAACAAAAAAATGATAAAACTCGCCGGGTTTTAGAAAAAGCATTTGGTCAAGAATGGGCACATTATTATATGACAACGGTGTTATTTGATTGGGTAGAAAACTAAAGTTTGAGATCTTCCTAAGTCAATTTTGTAACTTCAGATTGACTGCGTTTTTTACCTTGAGTTTTCCCTTGACTGATATCGTCGGAATAGGTATCGTGGTGTGACGCTTTAGCTCCTCCCGGTCGAGTGGTACGGAAGGTAACATTCACCCCTTCATTAGATTGTTCTAAGACTAACAAAGGAGTGGGTTTTGCCTTTTGATCCCATTCAATATGAACAATTCGTCCTTGGATGGTGGGTTGCCAATTATCATTATCATCCGACGGACTTAAATAGGTTTCTAAACAATCAATAATTTCATTAATGGTTGTTGATGTTGATTGAGTGGGTAATTTCATCAGGCGAATTTGAATGCGGAATAAAACTCGTTTTCTATGATCTCCCGCAATTCCGGTTTCATATTCTACATCAAAGATAGAATCGACTTGACGGGCTGTTCCTGCATTGCTTTGTTCCCCAACAGCCGCTTGAGTCGGACGCAGGGCGATAGAAATTTGTTGTTTAACTTTCATCTTAATTTGCACAATAATCGCGTAGTGAAATACATCTTCCGCCATCCGCATTCTTAAGTAATCTAAGTTAAACTCCCGTGAGTGAATTAAGTCGGGATTTTTCTCCATTTTAGCAATTGTCCCAACCGCTAATTTATATTTTTTTTGTAACTCTTTATTTCTAAAAACCTCTGTCTTGATTTGTTTGTTAAGTGAACGCAGTTTAAGTTGAAAAAAAACGGTAGTGGCTAATAGCAAAATCAACAAAATACCGCTCGCACCCATCCAAATGACATCACTTCCCAGTTTGGCATTTTTAGCGGGAGGTTTTGGCGGTGCGGCTGCGAGCCACGATTGAACCAGGATAATTTGATTAGACATACGTTATAATAACTAAACTGTAAACTCAACTTCTAAAATTCGGGTAAAAACACTCTGAACGGGTTCAGAATGCGTTAAAATAAAAACAGTGCAACAAGTGTGCCTCTGTTGTCTTCTAAGTTTCTGATTGATTGTTTTGAAACTGACCGTGTTTTTTTCCTTTAATGACCGTCAGAAATTCCATCCTTTTGAGAGTGATCAATTTCCGAGCAGGCTATTAAAAGAAACCTTAATAACTCCTGATTTTGTCACAATGCCCCTACTTAACTCTAAGTTATCAAAAATTCTCTTACATTGCCTAGTCTTGAGGCAAAATAAGTGAACAGATCAGGTCAGTTTAATCGGGAAAATTATACTGATTCTATCCTAAACAGTTATGCTGGACAATTCCCAGTCAACAACAAGCTTATCCTTTAGCCTTTAGTTTTGCTCCCCAGTGCAAACCTAATCGATCTTTATACTCTACTGCTATTCTAGCTAAGAGTGTTTCCTGTTCCCTAAATTTCAGTGTTGCGTTGTGACCTACGAACCCTTACACCACAAATATCGTCCCCAAACCTTTGCCCATTTAGTCGGACAAGAAGCGATCGCAACCACCCTCACCAATGCGATCGAGTCTCAACGCATCGCTCCCGCCTATCTCTTCACCGGGCCAAGAGGAACGGGAAAAACCTCTAGCGCGAGAATTTTAGCCAAATCTTTAAATTGTTTAACTACTGGAAAACCCACCGCCACTCCTTGCGGTGTTTGTGATGTTTGTAAAGGCATTACTAATGGATCAACTTTAGATGTGATTGAAATTGATGCTGCTAGTAATACCGGGGTTGATAATATTCGAGAATTAATTGAGCGATCGCAATTTGCCCCCGTTCAATGTCGGTATAAAGTGTATGTAATTGATGAATGCCATATGTTAAGTACGGCAGCATTTAACGCTTTATTAAAAACCTTAGAAGAACCTCCAGATCGAGTTGTATTTGTCTTAGCAACTACCGACCCACAACGGGTATTAGCTACCATTATTTCCCGATGTCAACGGTTTGATTTTCGACGAATTCCGTTAGAATCAATGGTGAAACATTTACAGTATATTGCCCAACAGGAAAATATTAATATTGCTGATGATGCTATTTTTATGGTAGCTCAAATTGCCCAAGGAGGGTTACGAGATGCGGAAAGTTTACTCGATCAACTCAGTTTATTATCCGGTGAAATTACCGTTGAAAAAGTTTGGGATTTAGTCGGGGCGGTTCCTGAACGGGACTTAATGAGTTTATTAGAAGCCATTGATTCAGGAGATACAGCGATTATTTTAGACTGTATTCGTCATCTATTAAACCGAGGACGAGAACCCTTAATTGTTCTGCAAAATTTAGCCGGATTTTATCGAGATTTATTAATTGCTAAAAGTGCTCCTGACCGTCCTGATTTAGTCGCATTAACTCAACCGACTTGGGAAAAATTATGTCAATTTTCTCAGCGTTGGGATAATACGACGATCTTAGCAGGTCAGAAACATTTACGAGAAAGTGAAGCTCAAATTAAACATACCACTCAACCCCGTTTATGGTTAGAAATTACCTTATTAGGGTTACTTCCTGCCGCGTTACAAAAATCCGTTGTTACACAAACGGTTTCTGTTGTCCAAACACCTCAAACAACGGTTCAAACTCCACCTCAATATGTACCTCGTTCAGAACCTCCACAACCGCCACAAACCCCGGTTCATGTTCCTGTTTCCCAACCTCAAGTTCAAGCTGAAATTCCAGCAACTCCCGCAGAACCTCCCATTGTTACTGATACTAATTTAGAACAAATTTGGCAACAGGTGTTAGGGTATGTTCAACCCTTTGGAACCCAACAAATGTTTCGTCAACAAGGTCGTTTAATTCAATATAATGCTGGAGTTGCTATGATTAAAATGGCTTCTTCAACCTTATTAAAAATGGCGCAAACGAAGCAAAAATTATCCAGTTTAGAAAAGGCTTTTCAACAGGTTTTTGGTCATCCGGTTAAAATTAATTTTGATACTGGAAGTGGAATATCTTCTGATCGCATACAAAAAGTTACTTCCCCGTCTCCCTCTTATAGTCCTGTTGAGAATTCTAGGGTTCCTTCTCCAGAAATCTTACCAAATTCTTCAATTAATAATCAAGAACAACAACAAATTTCTTCTTCTGTTGATCAGGATATTCGAGAATCTGATCAAATAGATCGGGTGAAACCGGAAATGGAAACAGGCAAGATGTCTGTTCCACTTGAAAAAGTTGAAAAAGTTAAAGAAAAAGTTGAATTAACTCCTGAAGAAATGGATGCTCAAGCTGTTCTGAAGGCTTCTCAGAAATTAGCTGAGTTTTTCCAAGGTCAAATGATTGATTTAGGAGAAAAACAAACTTCTAAAACCGCTATTTTAATAGACCAAAAAGTTGATATTGTTGACAAAACTGAGGATGATAATTTTATAGAACCTGATGAGATCGAGGAAGATAATTACGATGATTTTTAATAAATGAAGCGGTGCGTACTCAGAGCTTACGCACCCGACTTGAGGCTATTTTTTTAACGGGTAATTTAAGAGTTCTCGCTGTTCTAAATAGCGTTGGGCGACTCGTCTGGCTAAATTACGAATTCGACCAATATAACGAGTGCGTTCTGTTACTGCAATTACCCCCCTAGCATCCAATAAATTGAAACTATGGGAACATTTGAGAACATAATCTAAACTGGGTAAAACTAACCCTTTTTCAATTAATTGTTCGGCTTCCTGTTCATATAAGCCAAATAAGGTAAACAAGAATTCTGGGTTAGACGCTTCAAAATTATAGGTGCATTGTTCAATTTCTCCCTGTAAGTGAACGTCCCCATAATTGATGGTATCTGTCCAAGAAATTTTAGTCATGGCATCAACATTTTGCAGATACATTGCCAAACGTTCTAAGCCATAAGTAATCTCAATGGAAACAGGACGACAATCAAGACTACCACATTGTTGAAAATAGGTAAATTGAGTAATTTCCATCCCATCTAACCAGACTTCCCAACCCACACCCCAAGCACCTAATGTGGGAGATTCCCAATTATCTTCTACAAAACGAATATCATGATCTTCCGGGTGAATTCCTAACAGTCTCAAGGAGTCTAAATACATCTCTTGAATATTATCAGGAGACGGTTTTATTAAGACTTGATATTGATAATAATGTTGAAAACGGTTGGGGTTTTCTCCATAACGGCCATCGGTGGGGCGGCGACAAGGTTCAACATAGGCGACAGACCAAGGTTCGGGGCCAATGGCACGTAAAAAGGTATGGGGATTCATCGTTCCCGCCCCTTTTTCGGTATCATAGGGTTGAGCAATCAAACAGCCGCGATCGCTCCAAAATTGATTCAGGGTGGCAATAATTGATTGAAAATTCACAGGACGCAATATTTTTCTAATGGGTTTAACATTAATCAATTTTACCATAAGTTTTTGGGCATCGATGAAATGCCTTTAAATAGCATAATTAACCCTCCGATCACAATGGCGATCGCTATTCCTCCCATGACTGCATCTAATACCCCTGTATTTTCCATTAACTATTAATCTCCTCCTATTTTCCTAATTTATTTTATCACAATATTAAATCTTAGAAACCGGGTTTCTTTTTGAGATTAATGATTACAAACCTAGATAGTTTCAGAAACCCGGTTTCTGGTACTGCGGCTGCTAAATCTCGACCATTTTCATAAGTTTCTGGTAAAATTTCAGGCAAATAAGGTTTAAGGCTAGGATTATCTTTGAGCAACCTTAAAATATCGCGTCTTTGCACCCGAATGGTTGCTAACCCACTACGACTGCGTTTTGTCGGTTGATATTCCCATTTTAATAAATGAGCCATTAAAATACTGAGTCTGTTTCTTAATTGTTGGCGTTCTTGTCTTCCCAAAGATTCTATTTCCTCAATTAAATTATTGAGATCCAAGTGATGCCATTTTTGTTCACGGAGTAACTGAGTTTGCTTTTTTGTCCAGCCATAGAAATCCTGTTCATATAAACTTTGCATGATTGGTTTTTCCTTAATTTAAGGATATAATAAATTAGCGATCGCTAACTTTAATATATATTTGTATCAAGTAAAATTAATCGACTCATAGCAACCCTTATCAAATTTTAACTGAATCTTCTTCCAGCGCTTGGCGCAAATATTCCCAGGTTTCTGTTTGTTCTGTTTCGTCTCCTTCTTCCATCCATTG
>NZ_JBJUDF010000106.1:0-6153 GCF_046067725.1 Planktothrix sp. | reverse complement strand
GCACAAGCTGACAGGAATTAGTCTCGTGGACGTGGGTAAAAATTGCAGTCGGTTAGCGACAGTAAAAGCCGGAAGTGAGCCAAGCTTTACTATCACAACGGATCACGTTAACTCCCACGCTCCCTTAGCCTTGATGCCTCGTGCCGGAGCAAACATTAAAAATGCTAATCCTACACCACCGGATCAACCTTGCCCGACCATTCGAGCGATGCAGGCAGGACGACATACCCACTGGGCGGACGTGGTGAATTTGAAGGATCTGACCGCAAAACAAGTCACCCCCGAAGTGTCAGCAATCCTTCAAAGCTTTCCAGAGAATTACCTCCTCCCAGAATCCAAAACCTTAGCCCAACGGATTATCGGAAATGCGGTTCCCCCGCTATTAGCTAAAGCTTTGGGACTGGCTTTGATTGAATCCATAACTGTTTAAAAACATCAACAACACGGAGAAAACAAATGTCAAACATCGAATGGACAGGAGAAACTTGGAACCCAATTATTGGATGCTCAAAAATTAGTGCTGGATGTCGAAATTGTTACGCTATAAACCAAGCTTTTCGGAACTGGAAAATGGCGGAAGGATTACCGGAAAACAAACGGGGAAGATTGGCTTATTACGAAGGATTAACAAAAGGGTTTGACGACTGGACAGGAAAACTTGTCTTTGTTCCTGAAGCGTTAGAGATTCCCTTAAAACGCAAGAAACCTCAGACATATTTTGTTAATTCAATGTCCGATATGTTCCATAAAAATGTTGAGGATGAATGGCTTGATGAAATCTTTGCTGTGATGGCATTGACCCCACAGCATACTTATCAAATTTTGACTAAACGACCGGAACGAATGCAGGAATATTTAAGCAATTCAGAAACAATTGAACGAATTGAAGAAGCGGGCTATGAGTTTTCTCACAATATGGATTGCTTAAATAACTGGCCCTTCCCGAATGTTTGGCTTGGTGTTTCAGTCGAAAATCAGAAAGCGGCTGATGAACGAATTCCTTTGCTTTTAGAAACCCCCGCAGCAATCCGTTTTTTGAGTTGTGAGCCATTACTGGAGTTTGTTAATTTAAGTCGCTGGCTACCTATTGAATTAGAAGAAAGTGGCTGGAACCGTCTCGAACCGCTTATCGATCCTTTGACATTTGATTGGGTGATTGTTGGAGGGGAAAGTGGGCGTGGTGCGCGACGCTGTGACGTGCAATGGCTGGAAGAAATTACCGAGCAATGTTTAGCTGCGGATGTAGCAATTTTTGTTAAACAGTTTGGATCTAAACCCACAGGAATCGATATCAAGCTTTCTGACAAAAAAGGCGGAGATTTTAATCAGTTCCCTGAGTCTCTTCAGTTTCGACAAATGCCAAAACAATTGGGAGTCTAACACTATGACCGCAGTAACAAATAAAACGATTGAAAGGGATTTAAAAGTGGGGGAATGGGTTGAATTAAACCCCCACAAATGCCGACCATCTTACTTGATAAAAGGATCGGCGTGGCAAGTTGAAAGTTTTAATACACTTAAACAGACTTGCCAAATTACTAACTGTAAGGAAGGGGAATTTCACAGATCGGAAATCCTTGATTTTGAGGAAATTTCCGATTCTTCCCCATTCAAGAAAACTGATATTGTCCAACTTAAAACCGATGCTCGGTATATTGGGCGAGTCATTAATTGTCAGGGTAATAAAATCAAGGTTCAATGGGCTTATGGAGGGCAGCAACAGACCCTTGATTCAGACAAGATTATCTTATTTATTAAGATGATCAAAGGTGAGCAAATTGTTCTCGGTTCTTATCCGTTTAAAAAAGGCGATCGCGTTAAATCAACGGACAAGAATTTTGAGGGGGTAATCTTGACCGTGAGGGAGTGTTACCCATCTGGTATGGTCGGACTGTCTTGTTCTTATGACAGTCACTTGTCCCTTCCTGGCATTGGATTAACGATTGTTGAGGAGGTGAGTAACGATGCTTAAATCTTCAATTTTATTCACAGATCCACCTCGACAAATTGAACCTGATGGACAACTTTTAATATTCTGGGTTGACGAAGAACCGCCCGATCCAGATGACTTTAAATCTCTAAGAGAGTACGAAAATCAGCATAAGATTTGGGCGGAGACTTACCCCGAATTGAATCAAGCTTTAATTCATCGCAATAAACAAATAGAAGAGAGGATCAAATGTAATGGTTAAAAAGTATAAATCAGTTTCCCGTGAACTCTTTGCAAAAGCTAAATCATTGGGATTGTCAACTTCATCCGATCAAATTTTGCCAGATCTTCGGGATAGCGATCGCCTAAGAAACTCCTCCCCTTATGATGTCGATGATCGGTTATTTGCATATATTCCAGACAGTCAAAACGAATAATTTCTAACACAAAAAACCGGATTAATTGCTGTTAATCCGGTCATCAAACCCAGTCATTTTAGGAGAGGATTATTATGTCCAAAATAGCACAAAAAGGATTTGGAAAACCAAAACTAACAGAAACTCACCAAACCTTTAGGGTTGAATATAAAGCCGTCAACCCTAACGATCCCGATGATGAGCAAGACATTGAAACCGTTTTTTATAAAGTCCCATTAAGCAAGGGAACCGCAGAGGATAGACGGTATTTAGTCGCTGCTACTGTTGCCTGTTATTTTGAATCGGAACAAGGAAAAGAGAAGGGGGTTAATCTGGCTTTTATCTGGAATTCAGAAGCCGCCAATTTTGAGCCAATGTGTCAGCTGTCGTCCATCCCAATTCCAGGGGCGCAAGTTCTGAATCTTGCAGGATTAAATGTTGAGAAAAGCTTGAAAAATCTAAGTAAAAAAGTTAAGGGGGTTTAGAATAATGTTCGGAACGTTGAATATAGGAAGCCTGGGAACTGTCGCCACACCTTAATATCTCACGGGTTATCGCAGGGTAAGAGTCCGGCTGAGATGGCGCAACTCGCAGGGAATCGGATTGAGACGATTTACAACCACTATGCAGGGAGTGTGATCCATCGCCCCTCGCTGCCTGTCTTGCTAGAGGAAGAATAATTTTTTGATTCACCCCTTGACATTTTAAGAAGTGGGGGGTAAATTATAGATAAGGCAAGGGGAGAGTTGATTTTGCAGTCTAGCTCTCCCCTTACAGTGAACGACACTAAAAGGATTATATGACACCTGAGCAAAAAGCGTTTCAATCCATTTTCCCATCATGGGTTCTTGTTCGCCAGGGTGAAAAAACTGGTGCTAGATATGCCAAGGGGCAGTTAACGATTTGGTTAATTGATTTGGCGTCGGGGCCAAGGGCCACACTTCAGATACAGGGGGGAAAACGCCCCCTGTATAAAGGACGTGTTACCGAAAACTTTGAAGAAGCCCTTAACGATGTTAAGGGCTTCCTGGAAAAAAACTTTCCGGGCATGGTTTGATTTAGCTTAGGAGGATGGGGATGTTAGTTATTTATTTGCAGTTAAAAGGCAAAAACATAAAAACACAATCCTTCAAAAAGGATGATTACATCAAGTTTCAGTGGCGCGAGTCTACAGTGTTAGAACCTGTCATTGTGGAAAAGGAAGAAGCGACGCATTTTTGTTTGGTTGACGAACAAAATTACATCTTTTTACCGGAGCAAATAAACGCTCCGTGTGAAGAGTTTGACCCTGTTTATAATACCTCTGAAACCGTTGGGGGTATTGTATGGGACATTAGCTTATTATCTAAAATTATGGAGGTTTTAAAATGAAAACAAAAGAAGCAAAAGAACCAAAAACCTACAACCTGAAACCCAAGACCCTGTGGAGACAGGGATGGGAAGACGGTTATATGGGGAGAAGCAATAATCAGCCGCAAAACCCTCAATACGCAGATGGCTACTGGCGAGGCATCGAAGACGCGATGCTAGATGAGTAGGTGCAAATTGAGTAGGTGCAAATTTTGTGGGAATCCCCTTGCACCTCAAAACCGTTCAGGGTACTGCAAGGAGCATCGAGAGAAAAGTCCCGAACGGAAAAAACGCCCCAATTACAAATATCGTCGCAAGAAAAAATAAAACCCTCCGATCATAGGATAAAATGAATTAGATTTGATTCGACACGCTCAACAAATCAACTTTTTACAAATTAATTAACCTCAATAAAAGGGAAAAATGGTAACACAATTAGACTTGTTTGGGAATCATGTTGATGTTCAAGCTAAAGATCCGATCTGGAGACTAAAAAATAGACCTGCACCCGATCCAAACTCCCCCATAGTTGTGAGTTATGGAGGAGGAACCAACAGCACCGCCATGTTAATTGCAATGGTTTTAAAGGGCATTAAACCCGATTTAATTCTGTTCGCAGATACAGGGGGGGAATTACCGGAGACGTATGAATGGGTTAATACGTTTTCTGATTGGTTGCATAATCAAGGATTCCCATCTGTGACTGTTGTAAAACGAGGTAAAGTAGAAGCCGTCAGGGAGCGCAAGGCGTTAGTTGTTAAATGGGATGTAATAACGAAATCTTTTGATTGGTTTCTTTTATCTCTGTATTTAGGCATCTTGTCCAATGGAAATCAATTTTTTGAATACTCTAATTTGTACGAAAAGTGTATAACATTAAAAGCTCTACCATCAAGGGTTTTTAATAAAGGGGAATGCTCTATTAACTATAAAATAAAGCCTCAACAGTCGTATTTAGAGGGCTTTTACTCTGATATTATAGGGGACACCAAAATCAGAATGTTTATAGGTTTTCATTCCGAAGAAATAGGGAGGTTAATCAATAAAAAGGAAGATCCTTTTGAGACGGAATTTTATAGAAAAGAATATCCATTAATAGAGTGGGGTTTAAATCAAAAAAATTGTATTAGTTTAATAGAATCTATTGGTTTAGGTGTCCCTCCGAAATCAAGTTGTTTTTTTTGCCCAAATAGGAAGCCCTCCGAAGTTCTTTTTTTAAAAGAAAAATACCCTGAACTTTACGATGCAGCCTGTTTTATGGAGGAAAATTTTGCAGATAGAGCTAAAGAGATTGTGGGATTGGGGCGAACTTGGAGATGGTTGGATTTAGATAAATTGTCAGCATTAGAGCAACTCATAATTGACAATAAACAGGAATCAAGAAGATGCGCGTGTATTGATTAGCTTTTGATACAATAGAAGCTGTACACAAAAGCTTCAATATTTTAGCCAAAGCGGGGTTTAACCCCCGCTTTTTAATGTCAAAATAACCTTGCCTTCAAATATTCCCGATCCTCCTCTGGAATCAGGGGAATAATTAACTTTTTAATCTCTTCAAATACCAGATCCTCCGACTGGTTAGCATCGATAACAGTCCAACCATGTTGACCTGCCAACTCCAGATATCCAAGCCGTACACGCTCTAAGAATGGGCGATCGCTTTCCATACAATCCAAGGGTTCTGTTTTGCGACTAAGGGCATTCTCCACAAAGCAATCCAAGATAATCGTTAGGTCGGGCTTTAATCCTTCTGTTGCCTCACTGTTGAGGCGCTCAATCCATTGGAGATCCAAACCATGCCCATAGCCTTGATAGGCGAGTGTTGATGGAGTGAAGCGATCGCAGAATACCCAAAACCCACAATCGAGCATGGGTTTGACAATAAATCTACAATGCTCTCTTCTATCTTCTATTAATAAATCCAACTGTCTCACTGGGGTGAAGTTGGTTTCCTTTAGCTGTTTTCTAGTCTTTTTATCGAACGGTTCCTCAGTTCTGTAGAGCTTGATCTTAGTATTAATTTTTAACCACTCGATTAATCGAGTCAAAATCGTACCTTTCCCACTTCCATCTATACCGTCAATCACGATGAACTTGTGCATAAATCCTCAATAGTAAAGGGTATTCAAGATTAATTTAGATGACACCCTAGCTACTTTTAGCACACAGTTATTCTAACAAATTTAGATGGGTTTGTTTCTTGATAGATGTTAAATAATAATGAAATTAATACAGATAACTCACTACAAGTTACCTGTATTTGCTGATCGTCCAATTGAAATCCAGGTGTACACAGAAATTATACCATTATTTAATCTTAATTTGTAGGGGCACGCCGACGATCCCGCGCATCACCGCGAACAGCAATACGAGCGCCACCCACACCGAACCGACGACCGTGATGATTCCGATCTTGCGATCACGACGCAGCGCCACCCAGAGTCCGAGCGCCACGAC
>NZ_JBJUDF010000105.1:0-3088 GCF_046067725.1 Planktothrix sp. | reverse complement strand
CCCATTCTCAACAGTAACCGTAGACTCAGTAACAACATTGCCACTATTTATCGTTAAAGTTTGTAGCGGAATACTATCTCCTACCGCTTGATTAAAAGTAACATTTCCTTCTCCAGTTTGTAGCGTTAAACTCTGACTCCCATTCACCGTCCCATTAAACGTAACATTGCCACTGCTATTATTGCCAGTTGTTGTTAGGGTAACGTTATCTCCACCCAAAATAACATTAGCATTAAAATTAACGTTACTTCCCTGACCTTGGGTGGCAGAGGTATTAATATCCCCAGTTAAATTAATCGTATTATTTCCCGATGTACTATTCAAACTTCCAGCTTTACTATTGCTCGAATTCGAGGCGGTACTGGTATTAATTTTGCCTAAAGTAACACTTCCCGATGCGTCTAAGGTTTGGTTCCCTCCATTATTATTGGTAGAACTACTATCTAACATTCCAGCTTGGGTATTAATATCCCCATTACTGCTTCTTAAGGTTATTGTTTCACCATCAGTAATAATATCCTGAGTGATAATATTTCCCGATGCTAAAATATCCACATTAGCACCCTCCGTTGTGAAAATATCAGCTAAATTCACTTCGCCACTAGCATTAATCGTTAATCCAGAGTTATTCAGATTAATCGGTGCTATACTATTAATATTACCCCCCGTTATTGTTAAATGATTTAGGGGTTTAAAACTCCCAACGCTATGATTAAAATTGATATTTCCTGTTCCCGCTTGCAGAATTAAAGTCTGGCTGCCGGGTGTGGTTCCATCAACGGTATGATTAAAAATAATATTGCCACTTTCTGTACTCCCAGTGGTGTTAAATGTTGTTATGGGTTGGGTGAGTTGAACAGGTGCAGAAATCGTAATATTATTTCCTTGACCTGTGGTGGCAGAGGTGTTAATATTATTAGTAATTGTCACAGTACCATTAACAGAATTTAGCGTGACACTACCACCTTGAGTATTGCCAGAATTGGCCGTTGTACTCGCATTAATACTAGCAATTGTAATATTACCTGCGGCATCAACCGTTACAGTTCCTCCATTCCCAACGGTAGAACTACTATCAAGTGTTCCAAAACTACTATTAATATTTCCTCGACTACTTTTAAGATGAATAGCACCTCCAGAATTGGTCAAAGAACTGATGAATAAATTCTGATTTCCTGATATTGTAATTTCGCCTGAACCTGTGGTTGTTACTGGGGTATTATCTCCAATAATAACACTGGTGGTATTACTGCCATTATTCACACCATCGATTAAAATAGACCCTGTATTGGTTTGAATTTGACTTCCTTGAAAAATTCCGACACCTTCACTTTCAGGAACCTCAGCACTGCGACCTCGTAAATTAATATCTCCACTCCCAAAACTATTAATTTGTGCAGCATTAATCACGAGAATTCCATTACTATCTCCCCCAGTTCCATTACCTGTCCCTCTTAAGTTAATCTGTCCTGCTCCTAATGATTGAATTAGACTATTTCCTAATAAAATTCCCTGGGCATTAAAAGCACCTTGACTGACTCCTATTAAGTTCAAGTTTCCATCATCAACCTGAAGTAAAGAATTATTTAAAATAAAAATACCTTGACTATAGTTTGTCTGACTACTACTTCCTACTAATGTAATATTTCCAGTGGTCTTTGCTTCCAAAGTTGCACCCCCAAACAGTGAAATTCCGTGACTCCCACTTCCTGTAGCACTACTCAGTCCATCTAAATTAATATTTCCAATTCCTGTTGAAACAATTTTGCCTCCTTCCCCAACAAACACCCCTGGACTTGTTTCTATACCTCGTCCCACGCCATTAATAAAAATCTCTCCATCTACCGTTCTAATTTGTCCATTTAACAGCAAAATCCCTTCGCTATTGTTGCCATCACCGCTAACCCCTGATAGGTTAAGTGTTCCGGTTTCAGATGAAGAAATAATAGTATTATTTAAAATAGAAATCCCATCATTATTATTTCCAGTTCCATTATTATTTCCCTGCAAATCAATCATTCCGCTTCCCGTTGATGTCAGATTACTATTACTAACATAAACAGCAACACTACCATCATTTCCCTGGGAAGTTCCAGTCAGTTGAATTGTACCATCAACAGTTAAAAGATTTCCTTGATTTAAATTAATGCCAAAACTATTGAATCCATTCTGACTATTTCCGGTTAAGGTAATATTCCCGGTTGTGGTTTGTAGGGTAGAATTATTATTAAGTAAGATTCCAATATTATTGGTAATACTTCCTTGACCATTTCCTATAATATTAATATTTCCCGCTTCTGAATTGAGGGTAGATTGGTCTAACCAAACTCCAATATTGGTGTTAGTTTGTGTCCCACTGGTTCCGCTTAAAGTTATCTCTCCATTCCCCGAATTTAAAACACTATTGGTTAATAAAATTCCGTGATTAAAGGGTAAGTTATCAACGGCAATTCCTTCAAGGTTAAGATTTCCTCCCCCAGTATTAAGTTGACTATTATCTATCCAAACTCCAGACCGAAAAATCGAATTTCCTCGACCTGTTGCCGTCAAATCTCCTTTATTGGTATTAATAGTAGCATTCCGAATAAAAACTGCACCATTATTATTATTATCAAAATCGGCATTAAAATTCAAGTTTAATTGGTCAGTATCCCCTGGATTACTATCACCAATAGTATATCCATCTAAAACAATATTACCGATAGCATTTAACGTTAAGTTTCGTTCTCCCTCAATACCATCAAAATCCAAGGATGTTTTAAAGGTAATATTCCCATCTTGACTATTATTTCCCGCCTCTGAGGTTTCTACAATAACATTTCCTTGTGTTAATGCTGACCGCAATTGAAAAACACTTAATTCAGCATTATCATCGGTACTTTTAAAGAATAATTCCTCTGTTTCTTGATTAATATTTGTATTGGTTTCAGAATTAACAATATCAATATTATTAGGGTCAAGTAACCAAGTTCCGCCTAACCCAGAAGGTGCTGAAATATCAGGTGCTTGGTTAATTTCTAAAACACCGCGACTACTGGTTTCAACAAATCCTCCATTTCCGCTTTGTGTTCCTCCTCGAACTTGAATG
>NZ_JBJUDF010000104.1:0-20067 GCF_046067725.1 Planktothrix sp. | reverse complement strand
TTCCGTTTGAAGATCAGGATCTCGCAGCGAAGAAACGAAAATCGGAATGGGTTCTAAGTTATATTGAACTAAGGCTTGACAGAGGGAATCAATCGGATCTAAATTACCAGATAGGTAATGAGCGCGATAAAATATAATTCCAACTTTAGGAATATAATTCTCAAGTTTTAAATTAGAATTCCATTGATAATAACCAACTTTTGGGATAACAACTGGAGGAGTAACAGAATAATTTTTATTAAAACTATGATTAGCAATTAATAATAATGCTTGAGTAAAATTATCAACGCCTCCTTCGGTTAAATATCGCCAAACTTGATTAACAATCGATAACGATACTGTTGAATGACTGATTAAATCCGGGTCAGGACGATCATCACCAGGGAGAATCATTAATTGTGTTTTAGTTTTAGCAACAATTTCCTGTAAAACTTCTAAGCCATACGACCAATAGGAACGTCCTCCTAATAATCTTAAAATAATGATCTGTGCTTTTTCTAATATCGTTTCTGCATAGGTATCAATGGTTAATTGTTGTTGTAATTGTAATAAATTCGTAACTCGCAAACCGGGAAAATCAGCCGGAAGTTTAGACCCGACCGTTGCTAAGGTTTGAATATCCGTATCCGCCGCCGTTAAAAAAATAATCGGTGCTGGGGTTTGTTCAATAAAAATAACTCCGTCTGTATCTGGGTTCCATCCTCCGGGTGTCGCTGCAATTCTGTGCATTTTAATTCAAAAATAATATTAATTAATGTCCTGATCCCGATGAACAATATTAGGAGAAAAAGCAGGAAGACAAACCGCCACATATTCTGCGCCGTCTTCCGTTGGTGTGCTATAACGCACCCATTCTCCTTTGTAAGTAATCACCGCTTGTCCGGCTAAAATATCCCGTTGACCGCCTTCATATTCTACCCGTAATACTCCCTTTAAAACAACTGTAAATTCATCAAATTCTGGTTGCTGTCCCGGTTCAATCCAACCCCCCGGAGAGTTCATATAAGCAACACTTACCGCGTCGGTTTTACTATTCACTCGTCCGATATATTCATCAATTAATTTTGGTTTATTTCCGGCTGCTGTAATTCGACTCGGTTGTTCAATAAAATCTGGCATGGTAATCCGTTAATAAAAATTTTTAGGGTTAAATTTCTGAACAAGAAAAGGATTTTAATCAATCTTAATATCCTCAGCTTGTTCAGAATTTATTATAACTTATTTTCAAGTTTTAAAAACTATCGCACTCTTAAAAATTGATGAAAATCCGAAATTGAAAACCCTACTCCTGAACCCAAATGGAAACAGAACCCCCTTTACAAGAAAATTCACCCCAACCAAAATCATTGGTTTGAATGGGTTCTTGAATATTTCCTGTCAGGTCATAAAATTTAGTATTCGGTTTACCCACTTCCATCGGTTTAATTCCTTCTGGGCCATCACTTAAAATCACGGCCATTGCTTTCGGATGTTGTTCATCTCCTAAGCGAGTCCAACCAATAATATCGGGGTGATCAAAATAGTCATATTGGGGGCCGTAGCAGAAATTTTGACGCGCATAAAGACACTGATCAATAAACGCTTTATGGGAGGGTAAAACAATTTTATAAGTATTGCCATCTCGTCCTTTATCTTCGTATTCTGCACCGTAATAATCGGCGTAAAAAATACAAGGATAACCTTCTTGACGCAATAAAATAATAGCATAAGCTAAGGGTTTAAACCAAGGTTCAACGACGGATTCTAAGGCTTGTAACGGTTGAGAATCATGGTTTTCAACAAAGGTAACGGCATTCATTGCTCGTCCTTTAATTAAACTTCCATCCAAAATGGTTCGCATATCATAATATCCCCCAGCTTTACTCGCGTAGTGGAAATTATAATGAAGGGTAACATCAAACACGGACATTCGTTGACCTACGCTGTCTAAATACCAATTCAATATGCCCGTATCCGGTGCCCAATATTCGCCAACGGTAAACAATTCCCGACCGACATATTTTTCCATTTCATCTAACCATTCTGGGAAAAACCAAGTTGAGATGTGTTTAATGGCATCTAAGCGAAATCCATCCACACCCGTTGTATCCAGATACCATTTTCCCCAGTTGATCATTTCCTGTCTGACTTCTTCATGTTGGAAGTCTAAATCTGCTCCCATTAAATAAGCAAAATTTCCAAATTCTAAAGCAACATAATCATCAAAGGTTTTCCCCTCGAATAAATAAACCGTTCCCGATTCTTTGGTATATTCATCATAATCAACGGCATCAAAATGCCACCAATGCCACTCAAATTGAGAGTATTTTCCTTGACGACCCGGAAAGTTAAACAGGGTGTAACCTTGAATCTCTCTTAAATTTCCTTTCGGTGTTTTTCGATTATTATAAGGAAAAGGAATGGCTTTGGCAATTTCGGTTCCATTTGCCCCCATTCTGTGATTTAATACCACATCTGCATAAACTTGAATTCCTGCTTGATGCAAGCTATTAATAGCATCTAAATATTCTTGACGAGTACCATATTTTGTTCTAATTGATCCTTTTTGATCAAATTCTCCCAAGTCATAAAGATCATAAACCCCATATCCGACATCCAGCCCGCCTCCTGCGCCTTTGTAAGCGGGTGGTAGCCATAAAGCTGTAATTCCAGCATCGGCTAACTCTTGAGCGTTAACTTTGGTTTTATCCCATAACTTTCCATCGGCCGGAAGATACCAATGGAAATATTGCATCATCACACCATTAACTTTTGCCATGTTACTAAATTGAGATCAAAGGGTTAATTGGTTTCAGTTTATCCTTGATAGAAAATAAAGTAAATGGGATACAACCTTAAAATTTAATCCGAATACTAGACGATCATTAGAGGGTTAGAAGATAATATGAAATCCTAAAATTGATACTATAGATCATCTCCTAAATCACCTGTAGAGACGTTGCATGCAACATCTCTACAGAGGACGGATGCGTAGCAAACATTTAAAGATTTCATATAACACCGAACCGATTACCCTAGGGGTGAATTAATTGTTAATCAAGAAATCCACGATTAAAAGATCGTTTGTTGTTGATGCTTTATGGAAGTCTAAAGCCTAACAACGAACAATTTAAGATTGGGACTGATTAACAATTTATTTTATAGGGTTTCATTGATCGGTTGAATACAGTCTGGTTGATTATAGGTTGCACGATTTACTTTAGAACTCACCGGATAAACCATTAACTCAGGATTTTTTTTAAACTAATAAAATTAAACATCAACGCAGCAAACAAGGGTTGACTGCGTTAAACTAGGAGTTGATATTAAATGGATGTAACTGTTGCTTGAGGTTTCCAATCATATTCCATATATTGAGCCGTTTTTAACGCTTTGTCATCCCCCAAAAGTCTAGCAACCACATAAAGAGACACATCAATTCCGGCAGAAATTCCGGCGGCGGTAATAATTTTGCCATTATCAACAAACCGTTGATTGTCTACAATTGTTGTTTGGGGGGCAAGGGTTCTTAATTCCTCTAAAGCTTGATGATGGGTTGTGGCAACTAACCCATCTAATAAACCTGTTTTAGCTAACAGTAAAGCTCCTGTACAAACTGATACAATTAACTCGGCATTGTGTCCTTTCGATTGAATCCAAGCTAAAATTTGAAGTTGATTGATCGCCGTTCTAGTACCAATCCCACCCGGTATAACAATCACATCAGGAACCGGACTATCTAATAACGTATAATCTGGATTAATACTCAGGTTATGATGGGTTTGAATCGAGTTTAACGTTTCGGCAACCAGATAAACCTGAAAGGGCTGATCCTCATTAATTTCTGATGTGATGGCAAAAACTTCATAGGGGCCTGTAAAATCCAGAATTTGAACATCATTAAACATTAAAATAGCAACATTTTTTTGAGTCATAGGTTATTGTTCCTAAAGTAAAAAAAATCAGGGATTAAAATATGGAAAAACAGCGTTTTTTGTTTCAGAATTTTCTTGGGGTTACTATTATCATATTCGCAGTTGTCCTCGCTTGGAATGGTTTGACTTTAGCACAAGGTTCAACCACTCAGCTTGAATATCGCATGAGTCGATTAGAAGCACAAGTCTCTCAACTGGCCGGACAGATTAATAGTTTGCGATATCAAAACTCAGGAACAACGGTCATTCAGGTTGAACCGGATGTTAACAATTCTACGCCTCAACCGAACAATCGTTTCCTATCCGGCGATCCCCTGTTTGATCGTTTAGCAACATTAGTGATTGAAACCAAACAAGATGTCCAAGACCTTCAACAACAAATTACAGCGTTAAAAGCGCAGGTAGAAGCTCAAAAGTGAAGAATTCAAAGGTTTGAGGAGATTAATAGACATAATAATAGGTGCTGCCCTATAATCTTTAAAGGATTGATCAAGAAGCAGCACGGTGTTTAAAAATTGATAATGTTCAAACTATTTAATGATACCGAAATAGTAAGCGGCAACTAAAAAGTTAATCGCTAACAGCAAAATTGCCCAAGAGGCGCGGAAGGTATAGGACTTTTGAGCCATAGGTTTGATTCCTAAAAGACATTGATTTCATTAAACCACAGAAATGGTTTTAGCTCGTTCGAGTCAAGCTTTCACCTTCTCCTGCGTGATAGGAACTGCGAACTAATGGCCCGGAACGAACATGAGCAAAACCGAGGTTTGTTGCGATCGCTCCTAAACGTTCAAATTCGTCCGGTGTCCAATATTTCTGGACGGGGAGATGTTCCAACGACGGACGCATATATTGACCGAGGGTAATGCGATCACACCCGACGCCGCGTAAATCCTCTAAAGTTTGAATAATTTCCGCTTCGGTTTCCCCATGTCCCAACATTAAACCGGATTTAGTGGGAATTTGCGGATCAAGCTGTTTCACAATTCTTAACACATCCAGCGATCGCTGGTATTTGGCGCCCCGTCTAACAGGTGCTTGTAACCGTTGAACCGTTTCGACATTATGGTTATAACAAGCGGGTTGTGCTTGAACAACGGTGGCAATGCGTTGATATTGTAACTCTTGGGGGTTGCCTCCCCCTTGACCGCCCCAAAAATCCGCCGTCAGGACTTCAATTTGAGTTTCTGGGTTCAAGCGTCGAATGGCATTCATCGTCTCCACAAAGCAACCCGCCCCAGCATCAGCCAAATCATCCCGCGCCACCGAAGTTAAGACCACATACCGTAATCCTAAAATTTCTACCGCTTCCGCCACTTTTCGGGGTTCTTCAGGATCAACAGGCATAGGGGTATGACCCTTATCCACCTGACAAAAGGCGCAGGAACGGGTACAAGTTGGCCCCATTAACAAAAACGTGGCGGTTTTCTGGCTATAACATTCTCCTCGGTTGGGACAACGACCTTCCTCGCAAATGGTATGAATTTGACGTTGTTTAATAATTCGTTGGACTGAAGATAATTCACTGGCTTTACCAATGGGACGGCGTAACCACTGAGGGATCGGTTCGACCAACTTTTGAGGCCGATTAGGATAAGATTGTTCAGGGGAGAAATTGACAGATGCGGACATATTTAAGATCGGTTGCGATTGTTGCGATCTATCCTAAATCAGATTAATCGAGTTAGGGCTAGAAAACATTGATCTCAAAAGTCTAACGAGAAGAGTCAGGGTTTCAATCGAATCTCTTTTGAGTCATCCGGTTAAACTAGACCCAAGCTGGGTAATTTGACAAGGGCTCTGGAGTTGAAAGCATTATGCTTTGAGGACGGCTTTTTGAGGATCTATGATAAAATTGATCAAGTTTCAGGAAAAACACCCTACCTAGATTTTTACAGTTAAGCTTTATGCTAAAAGTATAAAAAACAAGCGTACATTAAAGACGCTGGAGGTGGGATCAAAAAAAGGCGGCGATTGCCAAGGGACAAAAGCCAAAAAACTCAAGAAGTAGCTAAACCAAAAAGGTCTAATCTTTTCCAATTAAGACCCGTAAAAACATCCTTTGGGATACCAGAGAACCCACTTGTTCAACATCCGAGTCAGTCTCTGGAGATATAGCCCTGGGAGGAGCAACTCAGTTAGGCTTGTTCTGACGTTCTTTGGAGTCGTGAAACAGTTTAATCAGTGTTCGTGAGAGCAGAGTTGAGGTAAAGTTTTTCTGGGAAAGAAAAAACCAAAAACAGCAATATTGAGGATCTTCGCGTTGTAGTGCGAAGATAACAGAAGATTAAGCATCATTATGGGAGTCAGTTGTGGCAGGTCGCAAAATACTGGTTATTGACGATAGTAAAGTCATTCGGGTGCGTGTTCGAGAAATGTTACCCCCTGGTAACTTTGAGGTATTAGAAGCAAAAGATGGTAAAGAAGGTCTGGAATTTGTTCAAAGAGAAAAACCCAGTTTAATTATGTTGGATTTCCTTCTGCCGAAATTAAGTGGCTGGGACGTTTTTCGGCAAATTCAAGCGGATGAAACCTTACGCCGAATTCCCCTGGTATTGATGTCGGGACGGAAGGAAGAAGTCACTGAAAAAATTTCTGAACCTTTCCAATATTTTGAATTTATTGAAAAGCCGTTTGAGAAAAAACAACTGATTGATGCAATTAAATCAGCCTTCCAAAAAGCAACTTTACCTCGTCCAGATTTAGTCACTGAAAAAGAGCCCATTCCTACCCCAACCCAGGCTCCAGCAGCTACTCACGATCCATCAGCAGATATGGCAGCGATGAAAGCTCAAATGGCGAAGATGCAGGCTGAAATTGAGGGACTAAAAAAACAAGTGTTACAAATTAAAACCTATATTCAAAAGAAACTGAAATAGGGTGAATCCTTTGGACTCTCAACAGAGACCAATTCTCTAAGACTTGCTGAGAAGAAATAGTCGTTCTAAACAGGAGTCGATTCTTCGTTTTACGGATAACAAACATGATATTGGATGCTTCATTCTTGGTGCAGTTAAACGCCTCGATGGATTCGTTATTGGAACGAATGAATCGGTTTTCCCAGGCTAAGGTTTTGGTGGTGGGAGATTTAACTTTAGATGAATTTCTCACAGGTCAGGTAGAACGGTTATCCCGTGAAGCACCCGTGTTAATTTTACGTCATGAAAATACCCGCCAGATTCCAGGGGGAGGAGCCAATGCGGTTTATAATTTGGCAAAATTAGGCGCATCGGTCAAGGTTGCTGGGTTTGTTGGCAAAGATGATCAAGGAATGGCACTGTGTCGCATCTTTGAAGAGGCGGGAATTGATATTGGTGGAATTCTGATTGATCCTGACCGTCCAACGGTGACAAAAACTCGTATTTCTGGCCATGCTCGTCAATCGGTAACGCAACAAATTGTCAGGGTGGATCGCAAATCCGATGAGTTACCAAATACAGAATTACAGTTAAAATTAGCAGATTATATTCGAGATAATATTGATAGTGTTGATGCGGTGGTTTGTTCCGATTATGGTGATGGGGTGTTAACTCAAATGGTAATTGAAGCTGCATTAAAAGCTTCTTTAACGATTGTAGATACTCAAAAAGATTTACATCGATTTGCTGGAGCAACGTTGTTTACACCGAATCTTCCAGAAGCAGAAAAAGCCGTCGGATATGGCATTAAAAATCAACAAACTTTACAACAAGCGGGACAAGATTTATTAACTTTAACTCAAGCTAAAGCGATGTTAATTACGCGCGGCGAAGAAGGCATGAGTTTATTTGAGGGTGATCAACTTTTCAATATTCCAGCGTTTAATCGCACTGATGTTTTTGATGTGACGGGGGCTGGAGATACAGTAGTTGCGGCTTTAACGTTAGGTTTATGTACGGGTTCATCGTTATGGGAAGCATCAATTTTAGGGAATTTAGCGGCTAGTTTAGTCGTGCGTCATTTTGGGACAGCAACAACAACCATTGAGGAAATGAAAGAAGCGTTGCGATCGCTTTTAGATTTAGAATAATCTTGACAAATATTTATTTTAAGATAAAATCAAGTTGAACCTATATTCTTGTGAAAGCGAATGTTAACTCAGGATAAGCCTTTAACTGAAACAGCATTTCTGGCTAAACTCAACGAAATTATTGAAACCCATCACTTACTCAAGCATCCCTTCTATCAAATGTGGACAGAAGGTAAATTAACATTAAAGATGTTACAAGAGTATGCGCAAGAATATTATTTGCACGTGCATAATTTCCCGACTTATGTCAGTGCAACCCATGCGGCTTGTGATGATATCAACATTCGCAAAATGTTGTTAGAAAACTTAATTGAAGAAGAACGGGGTTCTGCCCATCACCCGGAATTATGGTTACGGTTTGCTGAAGGATTAGGCGTTGAACGCAGTGCCGTTCTTAACCGTCAACCGTTAAGTCAAACCCAAGAATCGGTTCAGATTCTCAAAGCTTTATCTCGCAGTGAAGAACCCGAAAAAGGATTAGCGGCTTTGTACGCTTATGAATCCCAATTTCCTCAAGTTTCCACCACAAAAATTGCCGGGTTAGAGGAATTTTATGGCATCAATGAAGAATCGGCTTTATCTTTCTTTAAAGTTCATGAAAAAGCTGATGAAATCCATAGCCAAATGACTCGTAAAGCTTTAGTACAACTGTGTCAAACCGCCGAACAACAACAAGCTGCATTAGACGCGGCTCAACAAGCCGTTGATGCGTTTAACTTGCTGTTAGATGGTGTGTATGAAGAATATTGTCAGAACTAGAATTTGTGTTCTGAATTGGGTTTAATTTTTGGTAAAAACCAAGTAGAGGCGTTAACAATAACGTCTCTACTTACATGAAATGAAAATCACTTAAATCGCTTCAACTATTCCATTAGTGCCAATACTAATACTTTTATGACCCGCCCCACCGGAGGAAATATTCACAGTGAGTTCATTTTTTTCTTCATCATAACTGCCTTTAAACGCCAGGGGAGTTCCGTCTTGAGTATAAATTAAAATATTAACGGCTCCCGATTTAATCTGCGAAAAGGCTAGAACACTTGATTGTCCATTGGCTAAGGTTTTAGACGCATTTTGGCTTAATCCATACAGAATTGGTTTTCCCGCTTCGTTAACCAGTCGAACATTAACTTGTCGGTCGGTTTTCACCCGAAATCCGGTATAAACTTGGGCAAAACTAGGGTTAGGAAAAAGGAGGGCTGGAGTTGTCCAACCTAATGTTGCAACTAAAGCAACCGTTGTTAAAATTTTGAGTTTCATCGGTTTGATCGGATTAAAGTAAAATCAGTGTGTCAATTATTCTAATCTATATTTTTCAGATTCTGATGTTAATTTTTAACATCAAAAATCCCTGATTTTTTAAGATGATCACGACTCAAAACTTTAGATTTTCTCAAGATTTAATTCCTAAAATTTAAGATTTGTTAAAAAGGTTGATCATTCTTTGCTTGTTCTGCCATTCCCTGGGCAACGGCATCAAAAACAGGGGCAGCCCATTGTCGTCCGGCTTGAATTGATCCCGCCCGTTGAATAATTTCTGCGGCTTGGGCAACTTCAATAATTGCAATTTTAGGATTATATTCGGCAGCCCTTTCTATCATCGGATGCCAAGCTAAGGAATGACCTTCACGGTTACTTTTACCTCCGCGAATTCTTGGCCCAATATTGACTAAACCTTGCTGTTGATAAAAGGGTGCTAAACGGCTTTGAATTCGATATTCCCACCACAAATCTCGTTGATGTAATCCTGTGACTAACATTTGTGCGCCAGGACGAGGGTTAGCCGCATTGGGAATATTAGCATCCGCACTTAAAACCACCGTTTGTACTGAAGAATTTCCCTTATGAACTCCTGCAATAAAATGTTCTAAAGCTTGAAATCCATCCAAGGTTTCTCCATACATAGAAATGGTCGGAGTTAACACATAAAAACCCAATGCTTCTAAGCGTCGTTTCATTTCTTCAACGGTAATTGAATTCCACTCTCGACCGACGGAAACACCGTTCACACTAGCTCCTGATTGTAAACCATTCCGAGTATATTGCATGGGTAAAATAGCAATAGGTTTATTCGTATTAATCCGAATGGCAGCGACATCGGCATGAGTCCAATTTTGCCCGGTATAATTGTAGCGAACGCGATAAATTCCTTGTCCGGCTTCATATTGATATGACCGACCATCTTCTAAAATAGCAACGGTTTCAGAGGTGTTTAAATTTTGACATTGAGAAACCGCAGTTAAAGTGTTTGTTAAGCAGGAGTTCAAAGTTTGGGCGGTCAAGGGTTCAGAAAAGCCTAAGATTAGAGAAGTTAAACCGAGTACAATTTGAGTTTTCATCGAAGGTGAACAGGTGAATTTAAAGGGTGATTCAAGGTTCAACAGAGGACTTGACCATAAATCAGGAAAATTGAACCCACCTGGAAAGTTATTGATTTGATTTTGGTTCACGTTAAACCTCCATCGCTTGTTTAATCAGGGTTTTCCAACTTAAACTGAGTAAATAAGCAAAACCTGCAACTAAAATAATGGTGGCACCGGATGTTAAATTAAAAAAGTAGGAAATTCCTAAGCCAAGGGTGGTAAAAATCATCCCTAAACTACTGGATAATATCATCATTTGTTTTAAGTCTTTAACAAATTGCCCTGAAATCGCTGCTGGAATTGTTAAAAGGGCAATGACAAGAATTAAACCTACTACTTTCATCACCATGACAACGGTTAAGGCAATGGCAACAATTAACATTAAATACAGTTGATCAACGGGTAAATTACGCGTTTCAGCAAAGACAGAATCAAAGGAAATTGCAACTAATTCTTTATAAAATAAAAAGACAATTAATCCAATCACAAAATCCAACCCTAACATTAATATTAAATCCGATTGAGGAACGGTGAGAATACTACCAAATAAATAACTCATTAAATCGACTTTATAACCGGGCGTTAAATCAATAAAAATAATTCCAATTGCCATTCCAATTGCCCACATTACCCCAATAATCGTATCAGCCCGTTGTTGAGTTTTTCGATAAACTAACCCCATGGCTAAGGCTGAACCAATCGAAAATGCGATCGCTCCGAGTACCGGATTAAATCGGAAAAAATAACCCATGCCAATTCCACCATAAGCCGCATGAGCAATTCCTCCACTAATAAAAACAATTCGATTGACAACAATAAATGTTCCCATCATACCACAGGCAATACTCACTAAAAGTCCTGCCATTAAAGCATTCCGCATAAATTCAAATTGAAATAATTTAATTAATTCTGCTATCATTTTTTATCGTTAAAGGGAACAGGAAACAGGAACTCACCAACTGTGCAAATAATTATGTTTGGGGACTTATTAATGGGTTTGACGGTTTTTGGGAAGATGAATGAGCATAATTTAAAAATTTACCATATTCTTCTTAATTCTTTTTGCTATAGAATATTTATAACTATACCTCAATGCTCAAAGAATGGGGTGAGTATTTAAGTTCCAGATCCAATATTGTTTTACATGGATGCAATATTGCTAAATCTTGTAATGTTTTAATTACGATTTTATCACAACTAACCAGAGCCAGTATCACGGTTTCAAATCATTTGACTGAAACCGCCCATTTAAGGAAAGAGAGAGGTTTAAATCTTCAGATTAGAAATATTAAACCTCCCCTGGCGATTCAGTTTTTTGCCTCTAAATACCCCCTGTTATTGTTATCAATTAAAACAACGCCCCAATTGAACGCCCCATATTTTCTAATTTCATCGCTTCGGTTGCTGCGGTTGGTTCATAGCCACAGTGAACCATACAATCTGCACATTTGGGATTTCCACTGGATTTCCCATATTGTGTCCAGTCGGTTTTTTCCAATAATTCTTGATAGCTGGAATAATACCCTTCATTTAATAAATAACAGGGTTTTTGCCATCCTAAAACACTGTAACTCGGACTTCCCCAGGGAGTACAATCATAATCTTCTTCTCCCATGAGAAAATCAAGGAATAAGGGATTATGATTAAAATTCCATTTCTTTTTACCTAATTTATAGGGAGATAAAATTTCTCGGAATAAAGCTTTGGTTTGTTCCCGTTTGAGGAAATGTTCTTGATCTGGAGCCCATTCATAACTATAACCCGGAGAAATCATCATCCCATCAATTCCTAAACTTTCCAGAAAATCAAAGAATTGCTGCATTTGCTGGGGATCAGTTCCTTCAAATACGGTTGTATTAGTTGTGACTCTAAAGCCTTTGGATTTTGCTGTTTTAATGGCTTGAACCGCAATATCAAAAACTCCGTCTCGGTCTACACAATGATCATGTTGTTCTTTTAATCCATCTAAATGAACACTAAAGGTTAAATAGGGAGACGGTTTGAATTTATCTAAACTTTTTTCCAGTAAAATTCCATTGGTACATAAATAAACAAATTTTTTGCGGTCAACTAAACCTTGAACAATGACATCAATTTGAGGATGTAATAACGGTTCACCCCCTGGAATGGAAACTACAGGTGCGCCGCATTCTTCCACTGCTTTAAAACAGTCTTCAGGGGATAAATTTTGTTTAAGAATTTCTTTGGGATGTTGTATTTTTCCGCAGCCTGTACAAGCTAAATTACAGCGAAATAATGGTTCTAACATTAACACCAAGGGAAATTTTTTCCGCCCCATTAACCGTTGCATGAATAAATATTTGCCAACGGCGATGGCTTGTTCAATTGAAATGGCCATTTGTCTCCTCTCAACCCCAAATTTTTCAGAAATTAACCGTTAACATAAACCAATTAACGGCATCTTGCAAGGCAGTTTGAATTGAAGATTGAGGCAACCCTAATTCTTGAACTGCTTTTGAAGCATTATAATACATCGGTTGTCTTGACATTTTGACACCATCTAAGGGAATAGAGGGTATTTTTCCCAACTTTGCTAAAATCATTTCATCGACCCAAGCCACGCTTAAGGGAAGCCAAATTGGAAGCGTTTTTTGGGGGGCAGGTAAACCCGTTATTTTTGATAATAAATCTAAAAATTCTTTTAACGTTAAATTTTGATGACCTAAAATATAACGTTCTCCTGTTTTCCCTTTTTTTAAGGCGAGTAAATGACCTTGGGCGACATCTCTAACATCAATAAAATTTAATCCAGTATTGACATAAGCAGGCATTTTGCGACGAAGAAACCGTAAAATTAAATCTCCTGTCGGTGTTGGTTTAATATCCCAAGGGCCAATGGGGGTACTGGGATTCACAATCACAATATCCTGACCTAATTTTACAGCTTGATGCGCTTCCTGTTCTGCCCAATATTTAGATTTTTTATAATGTCCGACTAAATTTTCAACGGGACTTTGATAAATTTCATTAACAGCAACTCCGGGTTTCACTCCAATTGCTGCAACGGAACTGGTATAAATTGTTCGTTCAATTCCGGCTTGTCTAGCGGCGGCTAAAATATTACGAGTTCCGAGAATATTATATTGTTCTAATAGAGGTTTATCTTTTTGCCATAAGGAATAATGAGCCGCACAATGAAATAAAACCTGACACCCTTTTAAAGATTGATATAAGTTAGAATCGGTTAAACAGCCTTCAACTTTTTCAATCTCTAAATTCTTCAAATTTTCAATATTACTTTCTGGACGAATTAAAACCCGTACTTCATAATTTTTTTGTAATAATAATCGCACTAAGTTTGCACCAATAAATCCAGTTCCACCTGTTACAAATACTTTCATCATGATTCCTTCATCAAATTTTATAAAAATTATAAGGTTGAGGAAACCTCACCCCTACCTTGAAGATTGAGGTTAAGATAAATTTGGTTTTTGAAATCGTTTTTTAATTTTTAACCATTCATCTTCTAATAAAGTATTTAAGACAGGAACTACAATTAAACTTAATAAAGTAGAAGTGATTAACCCTCCAATAATTGCCACAGCCATCGGTTGTCTTAATTCTGCTCCGGCACCTAATCCTAATGCAATGGGTAACATTCCTAAAATTGTTGAGGCTGTGGTCATCATAATCGGTCTTAAACGAACAACTCCGGTTTCAATAATGGCATCATTTCGATTCATGCCTTTTTGACGGAGTTGGTTGACATAATCCATTAATAGTAAAACATTTTTATCTAATAATCCTAAGAGGAAAATTAACCCAATTAAGGAGATAATTCCAAAATCACTTTGAGTCATTAATAAGGCTAACATTGCTCCGACTAAACATAAAGGTAAGGTTAAACCAACCACCGCAGGTTCCACCCAACGACCAAATAATAAGAACAGTAACCCTAGCATACAAACCACTGAAAATAGCAGCGTTACGAGAAAACTATTTAAAACTTGACCAATTCTTGCCGAGTCTCCAGTTAATTTTAATGTTACTCCATTCGGAATTAACGGTTGGGCAAGATTTAATACTTGATTGGTTGCATCTCCTAATAATTGACCTTGACTTAAATTAGCCGTTATATAAGCCGCCCGTTGACCATTAAACCGTTCAATTTGATTAATAGTATTGGATGGATTATCTTCACCCGTTGCCCGAACATCGACAAAACCCGGTAATTTTGCTACTTTTTCTTGAATGATTTTAGCTGTCTGATTTAAAAGATTAACATCCTCTCCTACTAACACAATTTGTAAAGGTTTTTCGTCTCCTGTTTCCACAAATTGAATATCTTCTACACTAATAGTAACGTTATTAATTTGGGGTAAATTTGAGCGAATTAAATCTTGAGCTTCTAAGGTGGTGAGTTGACGATCATTTTTGAGTTTAATATAAATTCTGCCTTTATTCGGTTGTCCTTTAATTCCAATAATAGTAAAGGCTTCTTCGACATCAGGAGTATTTAACACAACCTGTTCTATTTGATCGGCGGTAGTGCGAGTTTTTCTTAACAATAATTGAATCGGATTTCGGGTTAAATTGGTTAACCAATCAAAAGCACCTTGCTGTTGAAAAATATCCGTTTCTGCCGTTGATGTTTCTGTTTGGGGTGCTGGGGTTGGGGAATTTTTTTGAACCTGAAAATTAGAAATTTGAGGCAAAGGATAGGAATAATTAATCACAAATTCTCCTCGGTCTAGTCGAGGTAAAAAGCCTTGAGGAACCAATGGAATTAACGCTAAACCCGCAATAAAACTCGAAATTGCTATTAAAATAACCAGTTTACGATGGTGGAGTGACCATTGCAATAATTGACGATAAGTTTCGATAATAATGTTAGGTTTAGAACGCTCCTGTTCAGAACGATTAGCAACAGGTTTTAACCAATAAACCGCTAAAACAGGGGATAAAGTTCTCGCCACTAATAAAGAGATTAAAACCGCCGAAGAAATGGTTAAAGCAAAGGGTTTAAAAAACTGTCCTAACGCATCTCCCATAAAAGCAACGGGAAGAAAAACAGCCACAATTGTTAAGGTAGAAGCAGTGACCGTTAATCCTATTTCGTCAGTGCCTTTAATGGCTGCATCTCTAGGATTTTCTCCCGCATCAATTAATCGAGCAATATTTTCAACATCAACAATTGCATCATCAATGACAATTCCAATTACTAAAGCTAAGGCTAATAAGGTAATAGTTTCTAAATTAAATCCAGCAATTGCCATGACAATACAGGTTCCTAATAGGGAGGTAGGAATGGCTAAAGCGGTGATTAATGTAGCTCTGAAATTTCTTAAAAAGGGAAAGACAATGGTAATGGCTAAAACCAAGGCTAATAATAATTCATCAAGGGTAGAATGGGTCGCTTTTCTAATATAATCTGCTTGAGTTTCAGCTAAAGTTAGTTTGACATTTTGGAGATTTTTTTGTAAAATTTTAACTTGATTTTCAACTTGATTCACTACTTCTAAGGTATTGGCATCACTGCGTTTAACCACTTGAATGGCTAAGACATTTCCACCATTATATCGAACTAACGTGGGTGGGTCTTGAATTAAGGTTTGAGAACTAGATAAAGAGGCAATATCCGATGTTCCTTGACGAGTTAATCCATCCCCTAATAAATTTACCTTTAACACACCGGGTAAAGCCTTAAGTTGAGGAATAATTTCCGTTTTTGTTCGTTCTGTTAATTCTTTTAAGGTTAAACTTTCACTTTGAATTGCATAGGTAATTGCGGTTGATTCATTTAAGTTTAAAGGGATAACATTATAAGTTGTTTCCGGTGGGAATTGCAGGGTTTTTAAAGTGGTTTCGACCTTTTCTGTAGAAGATTCTAAACTGGTTCCGACTAAAAAAGCTAAACTAATAATACTGCGACCTCCATAGGTCGATGAGCGAAAATCATAAACTCCTTCAATAGATTTAACTTGATTTTCAATGGGTAAAGTTACCTTTAATTCCATGTCCGTTGCGGTAGAAATGGGTGCAGTGGTAGTAACCACCACAACGGGGAATGTTACCTCTGGAAATAAGGCATATTTGAGGCTACTAAATGCTAGAATTCCTGCTACAATTACCCCAATCCAAAACCCGATGACAATTCGAGGATGAGCAATACAAACACGAGAAATATTAAACCGTTCTCGAATCGTAGGTTTTAGAGGAGACTGAATCATAAGGAGTCTGAACGATGAATGAGCATTAAACTATTTATTGTATCGCTAAGGGTTAACTTTGAATGATTAACCCTTAACATTCTTTTATTTCAGCAATTGGGTCGCACAGTCAATACCTACATCTACAAACTCATCGGGGGGTTCTTTGGTTTTTTGAGCTTGAGTATAGAGCTTTAGAAATTGATCTAACCTATACCGAGATTGAAAGCGATTAATGGTACATTGACAAACAATTTTTGCCTGTTGTTGAGTTAGGCCTTCCTGAACACTCCGTTGACTACAACCGTTGAGATAAGCCTTGACAATTTCTTGAGGATATGAATATTTAGGTTTCGGTTGACTCGTATTATTTTGGGCAAAAGTCGAGACCGGATAAAGTCCAAACCCCCAGAAGAATGTCAAAGAAAACCAACTCAGAATCACAAGAGGATTGATAAGATTCATAGAGGATAGCATCTAAATCCTAGAATAACTTTTAATTTCCAACCCCAACGAGAAAACACTCCCAGATGAATTGGCAACCTTTACAATTTAAACACAAATTTTGTCTAAAAATCTTACTTCTGAGCACTGTTATTGTGTTAGTTACGCTGCTAAGTAGTGTTTGGCATCAAATTCAGGGGTTATCCGCAGCATCTCAACAACCTGTGGATACATTTTTTGTTTTGGGGGGAAGTATTCGACGGGAAATGTATGTCACCCAACTGGCAAAACAAAATCCTGATATTCCCATTTTAATTTCAACAGGATCAGACGATCCTTGTATTTTAAAATTATTTGAACGAGAACAAGCACCGACGCAACAAGTTTGGTTAGAAAAGTGTGCCAATTCCACCTTTGATAATTTTGTTTATAGTCAACCCATTTTGAGCCAATGGCACGCTCATCATGTTAAATTAATCACCTCTCCCACCCATTTACCCCGTGCAAAATGGATGGCTCAAATTGTCTTAGGTTCTCATGGAATTTGGGTCGATGTGGAACCTGTAAAAGAAACGGGGGTTCCTGCTAATCGAGAATTTGGGTTAAAAACAGCACTCGATATCACCCGAACAATATTATGGGCTTTAGCTAGTCAAGTGATTCAACCTTCTTGTTCTAATTTAATTAAACTTGATGAGGTCAATCTTAACAAGTGGTGTCAGGAAGAATTTAGTTGTGAATATCAAAGTGGAATTAATATTGAATCGATTTGTCCTGTCAAGATTAAGAAAGATTTAAGGTTAGATTCACGAGAATTTTATAATAATAATATAGCCAGGATTCATCACCCGTGCTTATAACAGTAACCATTAACTTTGAACGTTTCCATAAGGAATTGAATCTCCTCTTCCCTGATCTGGAGTTATTCCTTAATTCCTCTAATACCTCTGGAGTTGCCTGTAGAGACGTTGCATGCAACGTCTCTACAAAGGTTTAGGGTAATCATCTGTAGCATATATTTAAGGATGGAATATTAAATGTGCGATCGCCACTTCCACTAACCGTAACGTCGAAAATCCTGGGGATAAGCAACGGTCGGAATCTTAACTTTATATAAACTTTTGTTTCAAAAGTCCCTCAACCTTCCATCTCATACGTATTACAAGCCCTAGCATTTCACCGATCAATGTAAAGATCCAGTTAAAGATTTAATTAATCTGATCGGAATGTCTTGAAATGGAAGGACACCCTGGATCAAAATATGCCATGATGGCGACGGGTCTTACGTCTATAGACAACTGGGTTGAACATCAGAATCCTCTACTCATCTGAAAGGCAATCTTGTTGTTAGACCGCAGTTTTTGCTGAATTCTGCTTAACTTTTGGGTTCAAGAGTTTTTCTTGAATTAACTTTTGACTGAATTTCACATTTCTACGGGTCGCTTCAGGGATTGCCAACTCATACGATTTATGCCCTCGAAATCATGATCAATCCTAACTTTACAGAACGCGATCGGGTGTCTAGTTCTAGCTCAAACCGATCTCCATCTTTATTAATGGCAACTTTAGAAAATTTATTAACACAAATCCAAGCCGATACTACTGATGTTGAAGCGTGGAGTCAACACTGGCATTTGCAATCGTTCCAATTAGGAGATTGTATTGATCGTTTACCTTCTTCGGCTGAAACAAAAGTTGGTATTGTTTACTTAGTGCTGGAAGGTCGAGTTCGACTTCTGGCTGAGGACAAACATCTCAATCGAGAGGTTTCGGTTTCAGTTGTTGAACCTGGTGAAACCTTTGGCGGAGATCAAGCAGGATGGAAATATGCACTTTTATCCTATCAAGCGATCGCCGCCAGTGATGTCATCGTTGCTTCGATTCCGATGGTCGAACTCCAGACCCAGATGAAACAGATTCCTCCGCTACAAACCTATCTACAAACCACCATTGAAAACCGACAACGGTTATTATTCTTTAAAACCCAAACCAACTTACGACGGTTCACCAGTTACCGACTCCAAGAGATTTTATCTAACTGTACCGAACATCGCATCAGTGCTGGAACTGCCTTACAGAAGGAACTCACAAGGGAACAAGGACGATTTTGGCTGTACCAAGGACAAATTATAGGTGGCGATACCGTTCCCCAGGTGGGCGACAGTTGGGGAGAACCCGATCCTATCCCCTCAGAATGGATGGCAGCAACAGAGTTGGTTTTGTATCAAATTTTTACCGAAAAATTACAGGAAACATCTGTACAAGGTGGGAAATCCCAGATTCGGAAACCACAGATAACCGTATCTTCTCAACCTGCAACCGTTAACCCCCCTGCGGTTATTGTTCCCCAAACCGCCCAAATTCTCAGCTTTCCCCAACCTAAACGTCAACGAGTCTGGCGAGGATTTTGGCAACGCTATCCGTTTATTGAACAGCAAAGCTCCTCCGACTGTGGGGTTGCTTGTTTGGCGATGATTAGTCAGTATTGGGGAAAATATTTGAGTATCAATACCCTCCGTAATATTGCGGATGTAGGACGCTCAGGGGTATCTTTAAAAAACCTAACGCTCACCTCGGAACGCTTAGGGTATCAGGCGCGACCTGTACGGGCCAGTTTGAATCGTTTAGAAACTGAAAAAAACCCTTGGATTGCCCATTGGCAGGGAGATCATTATATTGTGGTCTATAAAGTTCGTCGCCATCAAGTGGTGATTGCTGATCCGGGGGAAGGCAAAAAAACCCTCTCTCGTCAAGCATTTTTAACGGGATGGACGGGCTATGCTTTACTGTTAGAACCGACCGAGCAATTCTATGAACTTAAGGAGCAAAAACGTTCTCTCGGTCAGTTTGTCGGGGTAATTTGGCCTTATCGATTTTTGGGATTACAAATTATTCTGTTATCCCTCTTAATTCAAGTCTTTGGGATTGTGACTCCGTTATTAACCCAGATTATTTTAGATCGGGTTGTAGTGAATAAAAGCGTCACGGGTTTGAATGTATTTGCCTTGGGATTGTTATTATTTGGGGTATGGAGTTTAGGGTTATCTTCGATTCGACAATATCTATTAAGTTACTTATCAAATCGTTTGGATTTAACCTTAATTGGGGGGTTTATTTATCACGCGCTACAACTTCCTTTAAAGTTCTTTGAGTCCCGTCGTGTCGGG
>NZ_JBJUDF010000103.1:0-12222 GCF_046067725.1 Planktothrix sp. | reverse complement strand
TCATACCCTGCAAGTTGTCCTTGTTGGTATTCAATCCCTGATACTTCAGGATTCTCTAGTTTTTGTAAGTCAAATCTGACTAATTCTTGAACAATGGAATTAATTGGGGTGAGTTTGATTAGTTTTCTTACCCAAGTTAGGGTAGTTTCAACTCGATGTTGAAGACTAGGAGCTAACCATCCTTTTTGTCGGGTACGATTTAAAAATCGAGGTTGGCGATATCGGGTTTTACGATTTCTTCTGTCTCGACGTAGTAAGGAACGAGACTCAAGGCTTGCTTTAATCTTTTGTCCTCGATGGGTTAATTCTGCACCCCAAACTACTTTTTCGCCTTGAATCAAAGCGATGCCAGTTGTTTTAGATCCGGGATCTAATTTAATAGTTATTGGTTCTGGAGTTTCTTCTATTACCTTTCTCAATATAATTGTGAACGGAAATAATCGAAACACTGCTGCTTTTTTAGCTTTAAGCAACTTCCTTGCTGTTACTGGACGGCAAGGAGATAAAGGTTTTTTATGTTGATCAAGAACGAGAACGTAATTTTGCTTAGACATGGTTTTGTCTCTACTGATTGCTCGTAAAGTTCGCTTCGCCAATGTTATCTGAGCTTTTTAAATTAACCACACTGTCTTACCCCTCGTAAAACTGTTTAATGGTTAACGATAGAGCCACAAACTAGCGTCGCATTCGTGGGTATCTTGACTCAGATAACGTAGTCAGTTAAGACTTAGGCTGGTCAACTAATTGAAGCTAGAGGCATGAAGCCGCGTCACTTCAGTGCGGGGTGCTGACAATTGCTCATTGTGTTTTTTTGTTTAAATATCCATTTTTCCACAAATAAAACGGACTGAGCAAGCTACTGGTTAACAGTTCTAATTCAACAATGGGTACTAAATCTGTTCTGATTTGATTCCCATATTTGAGTAAATGCAGGAGTATTTTTCGTAAATCATTAATAAGATAGGCTACGATTAAAATTGGCTTCATCATGGGTTGAACACCAATCATTCTAGTCACATAACGGCTGAAACCTATACCCCGGATTAAAGAAATTAAATAATCTTTTTCTAACCGATTTTTAGGAATCTGATGATTAATTTCCATGCCCGGATTATACCAAATTTCCCACTTTGATTGTTGAATATAAGATAATACTTCTAAGTCTTCAGAAGTTAACATTGAGCCTTGAACTCTTCCGGTGAGAATACAATGATCAGGAACACAGTTCAGCCAAGCATCTCGTCGAACCACTAATCCTGCTGATGGTGGTAAAAGTTTACTTTTAGGAGAATATAATAAGGGCTGATCCCCTCGTTCAGTAATTGCTAAAAAAGCTTTAATTCGCTCAAAATTAGGGGGAGGTTCGATTTCATAAACACCATGAATTTGACTTCCAAAAGCTCCCGCGTGGGGGTGTTCTTTAGCAAATTGATCAGCTTGTTTCACCCAATCTAAAGCCGGAATGGTATCATCATCTAAGAACGCAATTAAACTCGCCGTTGACTCTTTAACCGCTTTTTTTCGAGCAAATGCGGCTCCTTGTTGGGTTTCTAAATAATATTTTAAAGGAACAGTTTCTAACCAATTTTGTTGGTAATGTTTAATTAATTTTGCTGTATTATCGGTACTATTATTATCAACAATTAAAATTTCCCAGTTGATCTGTTCTGTTCCAGTTTGCGATCGCAATTGATCTAAAACCGCAGGTAAACGAGTCGCCCCATTATAGGTGGGAATTGCAACAGTGATATCAACCATAGGATTGATCAAGGTTAAGGTTGTTGGTTCTTAGTATAGCTTAAATTTGAGCTTAGGCTTGTCCTTTACGAGTCATTCCCATCCCATAAAGATATAAATCAGGGACTTTATATCTTAAAATACCTGCTTTCGGTTCGTCATAAACAGAAAGTAAACCTACTTCAATCGCTAATTTTAAAGCTTCATCATCTGGAATTTCATCTGAATTAATAGGAGATCTACCCAGTTTTTTTAAACAAGCAATTAAAGGTTCTAACTCAGGAAATTCTTCTTGAATTAGTGCATCTAAAGCTTGTTGAGAGACTTTTTCTAAAGATGAAATTAAAGCTCTCGGACGAATAATGGTTTTTTCATAAGGATTGCGTTTTTGTTCTTTTTCTTCCCATGTCTTAGCATTAAAAAATAGTTGTAATAAAGCACGAGGATTTCGGTTATCACTTCCATCGGCTAATCGTTTCCAAACCCAAGTTCGAGTAAAGGTTGATTTTCCGCCTCTCATGCGATCGCCAACTAAAAGATTCCAAACTTCAAAAACTTGAGTCTCCATCCAATAATCATAATTATCCAAAATTTGTTGATTTAAAATAGATGCGGTTAACTGTTGAAAGGTTGGAAAACGAAGGGCTTGCTTAATGACAATTTTAAAGAAATCTGCTTGGTCTTCCCACGTTAATGTCACCATCCTTCCATAGAAATGACTTTTATTTTCAAAAGCTAATTTTCTCCAAATATCATCTCGTAATAACACTTTAAACCTTAAAGCATTGAGGTTATCACTGATATCAATCATTAACGATAATAACCCTTCAATGGCTTTTTTACGACGATTGCGATCTAACTCACTATTACCAAATCCAGTATCTAAGCCATCATAAAGTAAAATGGTTTCTCGGTTCGTTGCTCGATCCAAGCGTTCTAACCAATTTCTAGCTAAAATTCCTATTCCACTCACCCTTAGCATTTTTTGTAAACAGCAAATGGCTTCTAATTCACTCGTTAATGTTTCTGGGATTAAATTAGATAAAGCCGGATCAGATATAATTTCTGTTTGTTCAGAATTCGATAAATAGCAAGCTAAACTGGTTTGCAAAATCCAAAATTCTCTCCAAGTTCCTTGAGTTTCTGTTAACGTTTTTTCAATTTCTTTAAACCCATCAGGACTCATGACCCAAAAATTATTTTTTTTTAACGGACTGGGTGACATCACCACAATAGACGGTCTTTGGGTTCCTTCTTCAATTCGTCTAAAGATTGCGGTTTTTCCTGTTCCTTTTCGACCCAATACTAAGGGGGTTTTAGGTTCTAAAGCGCGGTTGACTAATTCCGTTGCGACAAAATTTTCTAAAAAATCGGCTTGGTTTTCAGCCATTCCTACTGAAAAGTTTAACTCGCTCAGAATAGAAGGTTTAGATTCAGCAATATTGATGTCTTTTTCTAATAATCGTTGTTCGTTTCGTTGTTCGTTGCGAGTTGGAATAAATCGTTCTAACCAATCAGCAACCGATTCAAAATCCTGCCAAATTTCTCGATCTAATAAGGTTTGATCGGAGGTTGCGATCGCTTCTCGATATGGGATAAACTGAGTGATTTCAGAAGCAATCATTTGTTCTCCTTCTGTGCGTTTCTGATTACATTCTGATAACCAATCGTTAATCCAGTCTAATGATCGATTTTGATATCTTTCAATGACTTCAGGAGCTTTACTCATCGGAATCGGTGACACTAAAAACCGAGGTTCAGGTGTTAATTTTTTTTCAATATCTCGTTTAGTTTTTGAGGCTAATAATGCTCTAACTAAAGCCTTTGTCCCGATTTCTGATTGAGGATGGGGAAAAAATACAATAATCGCTAAATCAGCTAAATCAAATAAGAGCGGTGCATTAAAAGAGGATAATCCTGTTCTAGCATCTAATAAAATTACATCGGGTTTAAAAGATAAATCTGTATTTAATAAATTGATTAAATTCCGAAGTGGATTTGTTTCTTCCCGATACCAGGCTTCCGTATTAATTAAATTTAATAATCGAGCATAATTGGCATTGGGTAAACCGGCTGGAAGACAATAAAGTTCTTCGGTTTCTGAGATTCTAATAATATGGTCTTGAATATTGGGTTGTATTCCTTGATCAAGGTCAACTAAAATGGATAATAACCCTTGTTCTTCTCGAAGTTCTTTTTCTTTCCCAAATAATGTAGTTAATCCTGGGGCTTCTAAATCCATATCTAAACATAAAACGGTTTGCCCCCTTTTTGCTAAAATTCTAGCGGTATAAGCTAATGCAGTTGACCGTCCCACTCCTCCTCTTAAAGAATAAAAAGTAGCAATAATTGGTCGTTCTAAATCATCATCTAAATCAGAAGCAAAAACAATATTTTCAGGAATTTCTGCACTTCTAGCTAAAGCTTCTGGCCAAAACGGAAGATTCTCTAAATTAGAATCTATGGGTAAGTTTCCTGACCATTCGCGCTCTTGGGGAGTTAATAAATCAAGCCATTCTATTGTTAAATTTTCTAAACCTTGCAGAACAATTTGTTTGCGTTTATCATAAGATTGGTTTGCAAAATCTGAGGAAATAATGGCTATTCGCCAACCCCTAAATGGATCAGGTTGAACTCGTAAATCTTCCCAATTAAGATTAGCATTAATCAGATTATCTCGAATTTTTTCTTTGATTTCTACCTGATTCATAATTCTCTCCTGGGTTTAGAGCGTTTTGTTTGAGTTTGTATCCATCCTGCTAATTCTTTTGCCCCATTTAAAAGTTCTTCTATTTTTAATCCTGATGCCACTTGAAGACTAATTTCATAGCGTAAATCGGTATTCCAATTTTCGATAAAAAAGGTTTTACACCCTTTCTGATCTTTTAAATCAGATAAGCTTAAACGACAAGATTGCCATAACCCCTTAAGATTGTGTCCCTCTCGACCACTTTGGGGAAAAGGAATACCCTGTTTTTGTAATAAAGCCTTGAGGCTACATTCTATCGCATAACCCGCCATATAAACAACAGCAATAGAATCAGGTCGCTGTTTGTAAATAGCATCGGCATCCGCCGCACGTTCTCGGGCAAGATTTAACCAATCTTGAGGGGTATTTGGACTCATTTAAACTGGATAATACAAAGGTTTTTACTCATCCTTCACGGCTTCAACGGTGATAATATCATCCCCTTCTGGACTTTTAGACGTGCTTAAAATCACAGGTTGAACATCTATTTCTAAGGGATCAAGTTTGGTCTTTTTCCGCATAGGTTGAACATTCATGATTAACGGTTCTTCTGGCTTTTTAGGGGTTAAAGGTTGATGATTAAAGACTAATTTTTCATGGTCACAATCTACATAAATTGTATCGCCCGTGATAAATTCTTGTTGTAATAATAAATTCGCAATATGATTTTCTAATTCCCTCTGAATCGCTCGTTTTAATGGTCTCGCTCCATAGACTGGATCATAACCAATATCTGCTAAATAATCTAAGGTTGCAGGTGATAATTCAATGGATATTTTCTGATCCGATAATAACCGTTGAATGCGTTTGACTTGAATGGCAACAATATGGCGTAATTCCCCTTTACTTAACGGATGGAATAGAATTGTATCATCCACCCGATTTAAAAATTCGGGGCGAAAATGCGATCGCAATGCTCCCATTACCCGCTTTACCATTTCCTCATAACGAGATTCATCTCCCGCCACATCTAAAATATGTTCACCTCCAATATTACTGGTCATCACAATTACGGTATTTCTAAAATCAATAGTTCTTCCTTGGGAGTCGGTAATTCTGCCATCATCTAATACCTGTAATAAAATATTAAAAACATCAGGATGGGCTTTTTCCACTTCATCAAATAAAATCACCGAATAGGGATGACGTCGCACCGCTTCGGATAGTTGACCGCCTTCGTCATAACCCACATACCCCGGAGGTGCCCCCACTAACCGAGAAACGGCGTGTTTTTCCATGTATTCAGACATATCAATCCGAATAATAGACTCCTCGCTATCAAATAAAAACTCTGCTAACGCTTTAGCTAACTCGGTTTTTCCCACCCCCGTTGGCCCCATAAACAGGAAAGACCCAATGGGACGCCCCGGATCTTTCATTCCCGCCCGTGCCCGTCGAATGGCGGCGGCTACGGCGGATACCGCTTCCTGTTGTCCGATCACCCGTTGATGTAAATGACTCTCTAAGCGCAGTAATTTTTGCCGTTCTGACTCCAATAAACGGTTAACTGGTATCCCCGTCCATTTCGCAATAATCGCGGCGATATCGGCTTCTGTGACCTCCTCGCGCAACATGGAAGAACCCTGAGATTGTAACTTAACTAATTCCGCTTCTTTGGCTTCTCGTTCTTGATGTAAAATTTCTAATTGACCATATTTTAATTGTGCGGCTTTATTCAGATCATAAGCTCGTTCGGCTTGTTCAATTTGAACTCGTAATTGTTCTTCTTCTTCCTTCAGTTTATTAATACTATCTAATAGTTGTTTTTCGCCTTGCCATTGAGAAGCGAGTTTTTCTTGTTTGGTTTTTAAGGTTTCAATTTCTTCTTTAATTCGGTCTAAACGAATGGCAACTCCTCCATCATTTCTCCGCTTGCTTTCTCCATTGCTTAAATTTTCTCCTTCGATGGATAATTTCTCCATTTCTAACTGCATCACCCGCCGATCAATTTGTTCTAATTCAACGGGTTTTGAGGTAATTTCCATCTTTAATTGGGCTGCGGCTTCATCAACCACATCAATGGCTTTATCCGGTAAAAAGCGATCGCTAATATATCGACTCGATAACATTGCCGCCGCCACTAACGCGCTATCAGTAATTTTCACCCCATGATGGCGTTCATAACGGTCTTTTAATCCCCTTAAAATCGATATGGTATCTTCAGGAGAAGGTTGATCGACATAAACTTGTTGAAACCGTCGTTCTAAAGCCGGATCTTTTTCAATATGTTTGCGATATTCATCAACGGTTGAAGCCCCAATACAACGCAATTCTCCCCGTGCTAACATCGGTTTCAGTAAATTACTAGCATCCATTCCCGATGAACCGCTTCCCGAACCTGCACCGACAACCGTATGTAATTCATCAATAAATAATACAATTTGTCCTTCAGAATGGGTGACTTCTCTTAATACCGATCGCAGTCTTTCTTCAAATTCTCCTCGATATTTTGCTCCCGCAATTAAACTGCCCATATCCAGGGAAATTAACTGACGATTTTTTAATGATTCGGGTACATCTCCGTTAACAATTCGTTGAGCTAAACCTTCTGCAATTGCGGTTTTTCCCACCCCAGGTTCACCAATTAAAACCGGGTTATTTTTAGTTCTTCTCGATAAACAACTCACCACCCGACGCACTTCTTCATCGCGCCCAATAACCGGATCAAGTTTTCCGGCTTTAGCGAGTTCTGTTAAATCTTTCCCATATTTTTTTAACGCTTCATAACTGGTTTCTGGGCTTTGGGTTTCTACTTTAGCATTTCCCCGAATGGCTTTAATGGCTTCTTCCAGTTTGGGACGGATGGAAGGAGGGCGACTGGGGCGGTCATACCCTGGACGTCCGGGGCGTTGGGTAGTCGGTTGTTCTCCGGCTAAGAGTTTACGGCCAATGCGATCATCTTCGGAGAAGGCGAGGATTAAATGTTCTACGGAGATAAATCCATCTTGTAAAGCTTGACGAGCTTCTTCCGCCTTATCTAAGAGGATATCGAGGCTTTGTCCTAAATATAAATGTTCAATACGTCCAACTTTGGGTTGACGTTTGGTAAAGGCGTCTAACTGTTGGCCTAAAATATCCGTATCCACTCCCGCCCGACTCAGGAGACTGGTGGCGAGTCCATTTTGTTCAAGTAGGGCGATCAGCAGGTGTTCGACTTCTAAATTCTGATTTTGAAAACGACGCGCTACATCCTGGGACTTAACAACGGCTTCCCAGGCTTTATCTGTAAATTTACTTGGATCGGTTGGTTGCATCGTTGCTGCTTATCAATAAAGGGTAAAAATAATCATCAATATACTGACCCCATTGTAACTATATGTGGGTACAATCTGTTAATCAATGTAGGATGATGGAGAAAAGGCGATCACGTCCATAGCATGAAAACTTTCGTAGATCCGGTGGGGTAATTTTAAAATGATCCAAAGGCTATATATCCATAATTTTAGATGCTTAGAAAATTTTGAACTGAGCTTAAAGGATCTGTCATCGGCTTTATTAATTGGTAAAAATGGAGTGGGTAAATCAACCATTTCTGATGTATTACAAATCTTTCAATCTATTGGTCGAGGAACGAATAGAGTTCGTGATTTAGTTAAACCCAAGGATTTTGCTCGTGGTCGCTTTGATGTGCCAATTCGCTTGGAAATAGAAGTATTACTTCAGGAAAAATTATATCAATATATTTTAGCTTTTGAGTTACCGGAAAATTTTAGAGAACTTCGAGTTTTTGAAGAACAACTATTAGTGACAGGAGAGCCTATTTATTCTCGAACTCAGGCTCAAGTCACCCTTCACACCAGTTGGCGAAATTCTGAGGCTCAATTTCTAGTAGATTGGCATTTAGTTGCCCTTCCTATTATTCAAGAGCAATCCGAGACAGATCCCCTTCGGATTTTCAAGACTTGGCTGGCTCGAATGATGATTTTAGCTCCCATTCCCAGCCTAATGACAGGGGATTCCGACGGTGAAACCTTGGAGCCAAAACGAGACGGTTCAAACTTTGGAGAGTGGTTCTCTGGATTACTGAGTCGCTATCCAGCAGCTTACACGCAAGTTGACAAATATCTCCGAGAAGTTATTCCTGACATTCAGGATTTTTTAAATGAACAGATTGGCAAAGATTCCAAAAGCATGATTGTCCGATTTGAAGCCAATAATGCGAATCTCAGTGTTGATTTTCAAGATTTATCTGATGGCGAAAAATGCTTTTTCATTTGTGCTTTCGTTTTAGCTGCTAATAAATTCTATGGCCCCCTTTTTTGCTTCTGGGACGAGCCTGATAACTATCTTTCTTTATCAGAAGTTGGGCATTTTGTCCTATCATTACGACGCTCATTTAACAATAATGGACAAATTTTAGTGACTTCTCATAATGTAGAAGCAATCCGAAAATTTTCGGATGAAAATACTTTTCTACTGGATCGCAAAAGCCATTTAGAGCCAACTTTAATTAGATTACTCAGTGATATAACTTTTACAGGGGACTTAATTAATACCTTGATTTGTGGAGATATCGAACTGAGTTAAACCGGATGAGGTCATCCGTCAAAACTTATTTTTTCCTTCAATGGGTTGAAATGATATCCTAATTAAAAATTATATCGCCTCAGTAAAGATATGATATACAACGTTTCTATCCAAGGAAATAGGGATTCCTTGTTTCTAGGTTCGCCTAAATTGATACTTATAGTATTCATTTTGAAACTTATTTAATGTAGACTTATACTATTCAAAAGTTTATATATAGTCTGTAGATCAAATTATTTAAGTCTGAAATAATTAAATTTTGGAGCAACAAAATCAAAAGGATATTAAAACGCGCTTTGGTAAAGCAATCAGGCGACGTAGAAGAGAGTTAGATATTTCTCAAGAGAAATTATCTGAACTGTCGGGTCTTCACCGTACGTATATTTCCAGTATTGAAAGAGGTGAGCGCAACCCATCCTTAGAAAATATTGAAAAATTGGCCGACGCGCTTAATATATCTGTTTCTGCTCTTTTTGCTAACTATGGGGTAGATAGGGGCGATTATGTCTAAAAAAAGTAAGATCAGCTATAAATTAGGCTTACCTCCTGCAATTGCAAGAAAAGTAGAGAAGACTGGTCAAACTAGAGGTGCAGAACAGGATACAATTTATCAGAATCGTGTTAACCGAAATAATACAGTTATAATCCCTCTTAGTTCATGGAAACTAGGAATTGCCCCAGATAAAGGATTTGAGAACGGTTATATTGTTATAGCTCATCCAGAAGAATACTTTTCTGATACTCCACCATCAGCCAGTCGCAGTTTACCCAAGGATTTGACTATAGGAGAGAATTTATTAGTCTATTATGAAACTAGACTACAATGGAACTCATATAATCCAAGTCAATATAAAGATTGGCAGTCAGCAACATCAAGGAAATCACCATTAGGAGGGCAATATGTAGCTCGTGTACCCAATACTACCAGTAAAGACGATTCCTTAATCAGACAAGGATACATAGATAGTAATAGCGGTGGTCAAGGTGCAGGAATTAGAGTCTATGAATATGCTTCATCTGAAGAAATAAAAGCCACAAGATATCAATTATCTTTTCTGGCATGGCGAACTGAAGGAATTATGGATATAGCTCGCGATGAAGGAATAGAAAATCCTGATGAATGCAAACAGAAAATAGACAAGGAGTGCGAGGATCTCGGTATTGCTGACTTACAACTTCTTGAAAAAAATAGAATAATAGATAGCCAAAAACGTGCTATTTGTCCATTATGTTTAAAGCCTATTTTAGCTCAAGAACTAGCTTCTCGCGTCGAACAAGCGGAAGGCAGAAATGTTCCAGATTTAACGGTAACTACAGCAAATTTATTTCATATTAGAGAACTGAGAGCAGGAGAATACAACCATTGTTCTTATAATTTGGGTTGGGGCCATCATCATTGCAATGCAGCCGCAAGAGATTGGGGAATTGAACGAACACTATCATGGATGGAAGAAATTCTCCGTAATAATGGAAGAACAATTGAATTAATGGAGAATTAACTTTACTAGCTTTTAAGTAAGGATTGAAATAAGGGTTCTTGTTTCCAGTCAAAATTTTTAGGCTGCGCTTTTGGTAATTCATGAGCAGAGGTGGAACATCTTTGGGATATCTTTTCACACAAATTTTCTTCAATTTCTACCAAGATTGCTTTTCTGCCAAGAATTTTAGCAGCTTGACCAACTACACCAGAACCCGCAAAACAATCCAAAATGATATCATTAGGATAAGAGCTTGTATTAATAATATGTTTGATTAGATCTAAAGGTTTTTCAGCAGGGTGCTTACCGGTATAAGGTTTAACCGTTTTAAAATCCCAAATATCTGTATAAAGAATATCAGAATTAACAAAGAAAGGTCTAATAATTTTTTCATAATCAGGGAGTTGTGAAACTTCAGGAGCATATTTAGAAAACACAGATTTTAGTTTTTCATATTGTTCACGATTAGGAATATTCCTACCTGTTTCCCAATTTGATACAGCACCACCATGATTAACACTACCGTATTCTCCTATAGCCTCTGTGAGTTCAATTGTAGATAATCCTGTTGCTAAACGAGTCTTTTTTAATAAAAAGCTAAATGCTGATAGTTTTGGGTTTTCTTTAGAAGTTGCTTCAGCAAAAATAATCCGTTCTGAGTGTAAATACCAACTTCGCAAACTTTCTTTTTTTGTTTTTTGTTTCCATCCATCATAACCTGGATCATTAGGTTTAGTCCAAGTGATTGAAGCTAAAATATTGAATTTTTTGCTCAACATTACCTCTACTTGGGCTGCCATTTTAGAAGAAGTAAAACAATAAATAGAACCATTGGGAGCTAATATTCGCTGCCATTGTTCAGTTATTGAGTCTAACCAAGCTAGATATTCTTCATCTGTCTTAAAATTTCTGTCGCCAGTGATATTAGCTTTTTTGGTTGAGTGGTAAGGAGGATCGGTAACAATCAGATTTACTGATTCTTCAGGAAGTAATGGTAATACTTCTAAACTGTCTCCTTGGTATAAAGTGATTTCTGGTGTTTTGAAGTAAATAGTCATCCGTATAACTCAACTAAATAAATGGTCAAAACTATTGATTATAAATAATAATAAAACAAATTCCTATATTTTTATCAACTCTTTTAAAAATTTTTTCTTATAAACTTTAAAATCCTGTTACGATAGTTCATTAATCATAATTTTTTCCTTCAATGGGTTGACATGATATTCTAATTTAAAATTAGATCCCCTCGATCAAGATATAGTATAAAACATCTGTACCGAGGGGAATTGGGATTTTAAAGGATTGAGAAGTTCCGACTGTCCCTTTCGGTAGAGACATCAGGAAATCAACAAAACGAATGGGAAATTAGCTCAGTACAATTGAGTGTCAGAGGTGTGTATCCGGTTGGCGCTAGATACACACTCTCATTTCTTAAATCGGAGCCTCAACCACAAAATCTAATTCATTGAAGGCTCCTGGGAGTACCCCTTGAACAACCGCTAGGGTTTCTGCTTGAGAAATCGGAATGCCAGCTTCAGGAAGAACATAAATTCGAGTGCTGGCTGTAGCAATACCCCCAACAGTAAGGTTTATAAACAAAAAATCTCCCGCCAAGCTATAGTTTAGCGGGAGATTATCAACAATGAAAGGATAAAACACTGAGTAGAGACGTTGAATGCAACCCCTCTATAAACCCATTAAAACCCCATAACTTTTGCAACGGCTTCC
>NZ_JBJUDF010000102.1:0-7434 GCF_046067725.1 Planktothrix sp. | reverse complement strand
AAAGGATATCCCCAATTCCAGAAAGATGGCCGTTCCGTTGAATACAAAACATCGGGTTGGTCATTACATCCCACCAAAAGGCAAGTCACCTTTACTGACAAAAATGGTATTGGTAAGCTGAAATTGTTGGGAAAATGGGAGATCCATACTTACAATCTTAAAGATATCAAACGGGTGCGTTTAATTCGTCGTGCCGATGGATATTACTGCCAGTTTTGTCTTAATATTACCGTCACTGATATTCAACCGAAAACCGGGAAGGAAATCGGATTAGATGTTGGAATTGAGTCGTTTTACACAGACTCTAATGGACATCAAGAACCGAATCCCAAGTTTTTGAGAAAGGCGGAAACGTCTATTAAAAAATCTCAGAGACAAATCTATAAAAAGGTTAAGGGTTCATCGGGTAGACGCAAAGCTAGAAAAGTTTACGCTAAGAAACATTTAAAAGTAAGTCGGCAACGGAATGAACACGCTAAAAGACTAGCGAGTAACGTATGCAAGTCTAACGACTTAGTAGCCTACGAAGATTTAAGTGTTAGAAATTTGGTTAAAAATCATTGTTTAGCTAAATCAATTAGTGATGCTAGTTGGTATTTGTTTAGAGAATGGATAGAATATTTTGCAGCTAAATTTGATAAATTAGCAATTCCGGTTTCACCCCATTTCACTTCGCAAAAATGTTCTAATTGTGGGGTAATTGTGAAAAAATCTCTATCAACCCGCACCCATGTTTGTAATTGTGGATGTGAGTTGCATAGAGATACAAATGCTGCAAAGAATATTCTAAATCTTGCAAAACAAGCTAGGGATGGGCAATCCCGAAGTAACGCTACAGGAGTTGGAGTCTCTACTCTGGTTGGTGAAAGCCTGAAGCGAGCAAATTCTGACGTAGAATGTAGAATCCCCGTCTCTTCAGAGCGGGGAGTGTCAAGTCGCAAAGGATTTCCCGCAGCCGCAGGTTTGGGTTGCTTGGGGATTAGTAAATTGGAACCCACCCCCAATCAAAGCATCACTATAATCGAGGACTAGGCCATAAATATAAAGTAAGCTTTTGCGATCGCAAACGACCTGAAACCCTTCATAATCAAAGACTTCATCATCCTCGCGAATGGTGCTAGGGTCAGCAAAATCCATTGCATAGGACATTCCAGAACAACCGCCTTGGCGGACTCCTACGCGCAGACAAAGATCTTTTCCTTGCTTTTCGCGTAGAAATTGAACTTGCTTAATTGCTGATTCTGTCATTTGCACCCCTTGAGTCGGGGTTTGAGTCGCTTGTGTCATGGGTTAGCTTGACTCCTTTTGTAATGTTTTGAGTGATCAAAAAATAATGGCGTTTTGATCGAGTTTCTGTATTCCTGATATTTTATCGCAGACTACAGCATCGTTGTGGGGCTTCAGCCTTCTGAGTCTAGGGGTAAAAACTCAATCAGGGGACTTTTTTCTCATCAAGAAGCTTAATATAGGACTGCGATCGCTTTTAATTGATTGTAACTTGTTTAAGACAATGGAAACTTTTCTAACTTTTTGAGTTGAACATTTTTGGCTCAAATCTTTGATCAATGACAATATCAGGAACCCTGGGATTAATGAACCAGTTTTAAACCCAGTTTTATTGATAACATAGAGAAAGCATTGCATTACAATATGGCAGGTTCAGCCATTGGTTGTGCGGCATCATCATCAAGACCTCCTAGAGGTTGGAAACCTTGTCTCTTCAGAGCGGGGAGTGTCAAAACTGGTGAAACTATCCAACGAGAAGATTAATTTGATGGCACGTCTCAATCACTCAACCCTTCGTCGGCTCCAAAATTTACCCCAAATTCCCAGTGTCTGGGAAGGCGATCGACGTCCGATGACGCCGGATACGAATCTCACCAGCCTCGACGCGGACTCGGAAGCGACGGGCGAATGTATTATTTGGGTGGATGGTTCCCAAGGGATGGTGCGCGCAATGGATATGGTGCCATCGGATATGGGGCCAGAGGCGATCGTGCGGACGCTGCTACGAGCAATGGAACATCCCCAAAGCCCTGCACCTGTGGCTCGTCCTCAAAAAATCGTGGTCAAAGATCGCGAAATTCAATTTTTCCTGCGCGGTGTTCTGCAAGATTTAGAGATTGTCATTGAATATGTACCGGATTTACCTCTGATTGACGAAATTTTTCGAGGGTTACAAGAAGTTGCAGAAAGTCGCCCCCCCCAACTTCCCCTGCAATATGCGGAGATTGTTACAGAAAAAGCTTATCAAATTTGGCAAGATGCTCCTTGGGAACGCTTAGGGGAACATCAAATTATTTCGATTGAATTAAACCTATTTGGCATTGATACGTTATATATTTCCACCTTGGGTAAATTGGGGATGGATTATGGAGTGTTAATGTATCGTTCTTTGGACTCATTAAAACGGTTTCGGGAACGAGTGGTGAGAAATAAATCCTATGATAATTTAGAGGAAGCTTTTTTAACTCAAGATTGTTTATTTGTCACCTTTGATCGAGAAGATGATTTAGAAGAAGATGACGAGAATTTTGTTAATATTACCACTTTACCTTTATCGGAAATCGAACCTAATTTTGGCAATCTTCACCCCTTAGAAGGATTACGTTCAATTCTATATGATGAAGAAGCGGCTGTTGTTTTAGTCGCCTTAGAAGCACTGCATCGATTTTTAAGAGATCATCGTCAAAAATTAGTTCGCTATCAATTTCCTAATCTCAGCCGTCGCTATCGAATTCCGATTAATTTACCCGATGGGGAGAAAAAACAGGTATCGGTTAAGGTAGAAACTTTACCCGATATTGCGGATGAATTAGCGGCAATGACCTCGGATGAGGAATCAGAAACCGATGAAGAATTTGAGATCGAAGTTCCTCGTTTACGGGATGATTTAGTTCCCCCTAAATCTTTTTTAAGTTTAGGTGTTGTTCCTTGGGAAACCGCAAAATATTTGCGGAATAATACCCAATTTCATCAAGCCGCAGAAACAGAAATTCCTGAAGTCGGGGATGGTTTACCTGTGGTTGTGATTCAAACCTCTAAACCGAAAGCAGAATTGCTGATTCATAGTTTACAAGAGGCGGGTGGACTTGAAGGAATTTGTTTTAATCCGGGTGAAGATCCAACGGTGGGACAAACTTATGATTTAGGAATTTTGAAAACAGAAGATGGAGATTTACATTTATTTGGAGAGTTTATTGAAGATGACCCAGTTCATCAAGAAGCCCGTAAAAAATGGGAACAACGATGTAAAAAAACAAAAGGTTGGTGTGGTTTAATTATTGCGATGGGATTAACTGGAGCTTCACGGGGTCAACCTCAATTTAAGGATATGATGGCTTTATTAGAAGTACGTTCAATTCCTCCTCAAGAGTTAGGTTTAGGGCCGTTACAGTTAATTCCTGCACCGTTTTAAGTTGATCCTGGGAAAGTCTAAATTAGTTCGTAGGGGCGAGAGAACCTCGCCCATAGGGTGATTTGTGTTGATTTTTTATGATGAGTCAGCCTGATGATTATGATGGTACAATCTATTTAGGCTTGCTATTATTTTATGATTAAAACTCCCACATAATCGGACTATCATCTAAATAATCCGTAACAGTCCGCCCAATTTTATCAATTTCTGCTAAATCTTCGGGGGTAATTTTAAGATTCCCTGCATCAGCATTTTGTTCGGCTTGTTCTGCATTTCTGACTCCTACAATGGCGTTGGTTTGCGGTTGTGCAATTAACCAAGCGATCGCTAATTGTCCTAAACGACATTGATAACGTTCTGCAATGGGTCGTAATTGTTCTAAAGCATTTTGAACTCGTTGATAATGATCTTTATTGGCAAAAAGTTTATTTTTAGACCGATGATCTCCTTCAGCAAATTGATGATTTGATCCAAATTTTCCCGTTAACAATCCTTGAGCTAAGGGAGAATAAGCTAAAATAGAAATATTCTGTTTTTGACAATAAGGCATCAAATCTTTTTCCACCTGACGCCAAAATAAAGAATAGGGCGGTTGTAAACTTTCAATTCTGCCATATTGTGCCGCTTCTTCTAACTGAGAACGGGAAAAATTAGAAACTCCAATAGCTCGAATTTTACCTTGTGTTTTTAAATCATTTAAAGCCTTCATCGTTTCTTCAATGGCAACCTTTTCTGAATTAAAAGATCCCGACGGCCAATGAATTTGATATAAATCAATATAATCCGTTTTGAGATTTTTTAACGAGCGTTCACAAGCTTCAATGACTTGATCATATTTCAAATGATTAGCAAATACTTTAGTGGCATAAATCACTTGATCCCGCACATCAGATAAAGCTTCTCCTACGATTTGTTCTGAGTGTCCATCCCCATACACTTCTGCGGTATCAACGGTTGTAATTCCAGCCTCAAACCCAGCACGAATGGCTTTAATGGTTTCTTGATCTTCAATTCCCACCCACATTTTTTTCCCCGCTTGCCAAGTTCCAATCAAAACGGGAGTGATTAAAATATCAGATTGACCAAGAGTTCGCTTTTCCATATTGAGTTCCTGAGTTTAAGGTTATTCTCATTGTATATAATATTAGATGAATTTGCATTGATCATTCTACTATGGAAACTTTAACAAATCATGCTTTAAAAGAATGGAAGATTGCCATTCAAGCCTTAGAACAAGGTCAAACGATTTTGTTATTAAGAAAAGGAGGAATTCGGGAACAAGGCGGAAAATTCAACGTTGCTCAGGACAAAATTCTGCTCTATCCCACCTTTGAACATCAGCAACCGACTTTATTAAAACCGGAATATGCTAATCAAGTGCAGCTTGTTTCTTCAGGTTGGCATCCTGAAACCGTTAAAATTAGTAGTTTTGCTGAAATTACTGATATTTTATCATGGAATAATTCTCAAGATCAATCTTTAATTAATGCGTTAATGCCGTTTCATATTTGGAATGAAGTTTTTGTGCGCGATCGCCTTCAATTTAAACCCCAACAACCCCTTTATATTTTATTACTCAGAACCTATAAACTACCTAAAGTTTATGAAATCCCCTATGATTCGAGTTATGGCGGATGTCGTTCTTGGATTGAGTTACAGGAAAATATTCCTTTAGATAATATGATTCCGGTTTTAACCCAAGAAAATTATGATCAACAAGTATCAACGATTTATAATATTCTTCAACCTTCTTTGTGAAGACTAAAGTTTTCTGATTACAATCATGATTTTTTGAGGCGTTTTTCGAGTTTTCCTAGTGCTAAATCAACGAATAGTGCTATGATTGCAGCCGGAATTGCTCCTGCTAATAACAGTTGATTATTGACCGTTGCTAACCCTCTAAAAATTAATACTCCTAACCCGCCAGCACCAATAGCAGCGGCAATGGTTCCTAAACCAATGGCAATCACGCTGGCGACTCGAATTCCGGCTAAAATAACACTTAAAGCTAGGGGAATTTCCACTTGAATTAATAACTGTTGTTCAGTCATTCCCATCGCTTTTCCTGCTTCTAAAACTGCGGGATCAACGTTAGCAATTCCGACATAAGTATTCTGAATAATTGGCAGTAAGGAGTAAAGCGTAATGGCTACAATGGCAGTGCGATCGCCAATTCCTCCAATCAACGGTAGGGGTATTAAAAACCCAAATAATGCTAAACTAGGAATGGTTTGCATAATGTTAGCAAATCCTAATATGGGTTGACTTAATTTAGGCTTTCGGGTGAGTAAAATTCCTAACGGAACTCCAATTAAAACAGCTAAAGTGATGGCAATTCCGACTAAAATTAAGTGTTGAGTTGTTCTTTGGATAATTTCTGAGCCATAACGGCTAAAAAAGTTAATCATTGTTTTTAAGATGAGTAAATTGGACTAAGAGGGTAATCTCAAACAGTCTAAAAAAGCTTGAGCTTCAGGATGATTTGATTGTTTAAATTCAGTAGAATTCCCTAAAAATATTAATTGTCCATCTAGCATTAAACCAATACGAGAAGCTAATAAAAAAGCTTCGTGAATATCATGGGTAACAAAAATAATAGTTTTGCCTAATTGTTGTTGCAAACGACGGAATTCTCGTTGTAATTCTAAACGGGTAATAGGGTCAAGAGAACCAAAGGGTTCATCCATTAATAATAGAGGTGGATCAGCCGCTAATGCTCTAGCAACACCCACCCGTTGACGTTGACCTCCTGAGAGTTCATGGGGGTAACGATGGGCAAATTGATAGGGATCTAAGTTGACTAAATTTAATAGTTCATAGACCCGTTCATGAATTCGATGAGGGTTCCATTGTTGTAATTTAGGAACTAAAGCAACATTTTGTTCAACGGTAAAATGGGGAAATAAACCCACATCTTGAATCACATAACCGATCTGTCTTCGCAGTTGAATTAAATTCCACAAACGGATTGATTTTCCCTGAACTAAAATTTCTCCTTGAGTTGGAGTTAATAAATGATTAATTAATTTTAAGGTTGTTGTTTTTCCGCTTCCACTACGACCTAATAAAACTAAGGTTTCACCTGCATGAACTTTAAAATTCAAGTTGTCAACTAAGAAACGTTGATTGATGTGATAACTCACCTGGCAAAAATCTACAATGATAGAATGATTTAAAGATATCATTTGTGAAAAATATTCAAGTTTTCTATTCAGTCGAGACAAAATCACGAATAATCAATCAGATTTTCTAGCTTTAGCCTCTGGTTCAAAACATACCATAAATCAAGGATTTTGATCAAAAATTTGATATCGGTTGAGCAACAGCCTAATTGTTATTGATCGTTAGGGTGAGGTTTTCTCCCCCCTACCCGAAAATTACAGGATTTTGGGAGATTGATCATCAAGTTGACTCTTTTATAAAATTCATTTAAACTGGCTATAGAATTGACTTTAAGCCTGATTAATTTTTCAATAGTTTTTAGATAGGTTAATTAATGCAAACTTTAAATAAATTTAAAAACTTGATAGTGTAGAAAAACTTAGGGAGGATGAATTAATTTTCTCAGCCAGTTAAGATGGAAATAGACGAATCAATTAGCTTATTTGAGGTTGGAGCGATCGCAATATGCCTATTTCTCGTTATTTACTGTTAATTTTTGGGATTTGCCTGATTTTAGGGTTAATGATTTGGCTGATTAGTTCCCTATCGGTTCTTTATACTCAAGTCATTGGCTTAGGGAATCCGATTTTAGTCAATTTGCTCCTTTTGTTAATCATTATATTATTAGGATTAGCCATTTTTGCCTTTTTTTATTATACTCGATTGTTTCAAAAATCACAACAATCTCGTAAAAAACGGCGAGCTTTAAAAATTCCTTTAGATAAAACAGAAGCGGCGGAAGAAGCTCTCAAATCTTTAAGACAACAGGTAACTCAAATTCAAGATGAAGTTGCCCAACAAGCATTATTAAGTCGCTCTCAAGATATCGCTTCAGAGTTAGCAAAAGGTAATAT
>NZ_JBJUDF010000101.1:0-15311 GCF_046067725.1 Planktothrix sp. | reverse complement strand
CCCCTGGAAATCCCTATTTAGGGGTGATGTTACCCTACACACCCTTACATCATTTATTATTAGCAGAATTAAATTTTCCCATTGTGGCAACCAGTGGTAATTTTGCCAGTGAACCCATTTGTATTGATGAAGCAGAAGCGGTTCATCGGTTAAATCAAATCGCGGATTTTTTCTTAGTTCATAACCGCCCGATTGTTAGACCCATTGATGATTCTGTAGTCAGAGTAATTGCAGGTGAAGAAATGGTGTTGCGTCGCGCTAGAGGTTACGCGCCTTTACCTGTTTCGATCCCAGAAGAGTCTATAGGCGCAGACAGATCCCCATTCTATCAAACTAACTTTAGTTTAACACAGCTTTCTGATTTGTCAATAGAAAACCCAAAAAAAATTTTAGCGGTGGGAGGACATTTAAAAAATACAATTGCGATAGCATTTAATCAAAAAGCCTTCTTAAGTCAACATATTGGAGACTTAGAAAACCCCCAAGCCTTAGCAGCATTTCAAGAGGTGATTAATAGCCTGAGTAATATTTATGATTTTCAACCGAATGTGATTGTTTGTGATGCTCATCCTGATTATTATTCAACGCAATTTGCAGAAGCTTTATCCCAACAAAATCCCTCTATTCCAATGATTCGCGTACAACATCATCTCGCTCATGTTTTTTCCGTTATTGCTGAACATCATTTACAACTTCCCCTGTTAGGAATAGCTTGGGATGGCACCGGATACGGACTCGATGGAACCATCTGGGGAGGAGAATTTTTTCACCTCACAGAAACTTCCATTCAACGCATTGCTTCTTTTCGTCCCTTTCCCCTTCCGGGTGGAGATAAAGCGGTTTATGAACCTCGAAGAATTGCGTTAGGATTGTTATATGAATTATTCGGAAATTCTATATTTAATCACGAGATGAATTTACAGTTAATGCAATCTTTCACAACTCAAGAGTTAAAAATTATGCAAAGGATGTTAAATCGAAAATTAAATACACCCTTAACATCCAGTGTTGGCAGATTATTTGATGGGGTTGCGGCTGTATTAGGAATTGCTCAAACAGTCAGTTTTGAAGGACAAGCGGCAATGGCGTTAGAATTTGCCATTGAGAACTTAGAAACCGATGAATATTATCCGTTTGAATGGTGTGATATCCCCCAACCTTTAGAAAACGGGGAAAACCTGAATTATTTTAATTGGGAATCTACCCTTCAAGGAATATTGCAGGATCAAATAAACCAAAAACCCCTGAACTTAATTTCGGCTAAATTCCATAATACTTTAGTAGAAGCGGTTGTAGAAATCGCTAAAAAATTAGGCGAAAAAACAATAACCTTAAGTGGCGGATGTTTTCAGAATCAATATTTAATTGAACGTACCATTCAACGTCTAATTCAAGAGAAGTTTCACGTTTATTGGTCAAAAAAAATTCCTCCAAATGATGGAGGATTAGCACTAGGACAAGCTGCATTTTTGATTAATCATCAACAATTTGTGCCCAATCAGGGAACGAGGGAGGGAAAAAGTTAATTTCATAATTTGCATCTTCCCATTCCTTCACCCAAAGGGGAATTTTACCCGGTTCAGGCGTTCGAGCAAATTGTCGTTCTTTAACTTCAATGATCCGAAAAATTTGTTTCAGGGTATCTCCTTTATCCAAAGCTTCACAAAGGAGATCATCCAATTCAGGATCAACTCGTTTGACTCGACTTTTTCCGTCTTCAACCCATAACAATTTCAAAGATTCTAAATTGCGAGGGCTTAATTTACTTTTGAAATAGACACGCTTGAGGGTAGCAACGGGATCTAAACTACGTTCAACTCGACGAATTTGTTGCAAGCGAAGATAGTGCCATTCTGCCAATCTTAATCGTTCTTCAGGACTAATTAACCCTTTGCTCGTAGCGTGTTTCAAACCATATTTAGCTTGAGAACAGCCTAAATTTGCTAACAGATGAATCAGTTCTCGTTCCTTCGGTGTCGCTTGTCGCCGAACAATCGTATTTGTTGATGCCCGTTGCCTTTTGGTTTCCGTTTGCATTTGCCCACCGACCGTTACTAGAAATACAATTTCAACTCAACTCATGTAATCCTTGATCATTTCTAATCTGTAAGCCCTATCTTCCGTGACTCTTGGGCTACAAACATCCTCAGACTCACGGATGTGGTTGTAGACAAACGGTATGGACTTGAGGACATTCAAGCTTAATGGGGCGAGGGTGTCAAGTCACATGGGAATCTTGAAAGAATTAACACCGCTTTTAAACCCCTGAAAATTTGAATTAACACACTGGGATGATCAATCTACAAGCAGCTTAACCCAACCTTTAAAGCTATTCCTAAATTCATTGTAAATTCAGTTACTGTTAGAAAAAGTGGGTGATTGCAAAAGACCTCTTGAAATCATTAAAATCTGCCTGCCATAATCAACATAGACTCGCACACCTTGATCGATCCTTTAACTCAGATGTGACTTGTCCGTAGTGTCCATGTTTGTCCAGTAACCCGGTTTAGGGTTTACACGAAAGCCATCAGGAAGTTGATCGATCTGGGAATATTGCCATCAGGTGCATCTTTATTTTCCTCAATAGACTCTTAACTATGTCTAATCATAGCCTACCGGGTCAAGATTCTTTTCACTCTAGTTTACGCTTTGTGACAATGTTTGTCTTCAGTTAATATCTAGGATGAGGGAATAATTGATCCGGATTTTACCTAACTCGCCTTTTTGATATCCTAATTCACCTGAATTTTTAATAGGTTATCATCAATTCTGAATTTTAATTTTTAAGTTTAAAAAATAAAATATTAGTTTAGTTATTGTATAATAAATTATTTTAAATTAATAGAATTGAAACGAAGTGAAGCAGATTCAGTTCCTCTGGTTTACGACAAGCAAAACCACTATCATCGCTTTCTGGATTGTGTCAAATTCCCCAACAATGAAATAATACCTTCTAAGGTTGAGGATGACTTATGCGCCTACAGGCTTTAGATGTATTTCGAGGAATTGCGATCGCACTGATGATATTAGTCAATAACCCCGGTAGCTGGAGTTATGTCTATCCCTTATTAAATCATGCAGAATGGAATGGCTGTACCCCCACTGATTTAGTCTTTCCCTTTTTTCTATTTATTGTTGGGGTAGCAATGGCATTTTCCCTGTTAAAATATACAAAAGAATATCGTTGTGTTGAAACCCCTATTCCTCAAGCGGTTTATTGGCGAATTGCCAAACGTTGTGGGATTTTATTTTTATTAGGATTACTGTTAAATGGGTTCCCCACTTATCACCTCGCCGAAATTCGGATAATGGGGGTTTTACAACGCATTAGTGTTGCTTATTTTTTAGCAGCGATCGCAATTTTTAATCTCTCTCGAAAAAAAGTCTGGATAGTTAGTGGCGTGATTTTAGTCGGCTATTATATCGTCATGGAATTTTTCTTTGTTCCCGGTTATGGCGCTGGAAACTTGACACCAGAGGGAAATTTTGCCGCCTATATGGATCGCTTGATTTTAGGTCAACAACATTTATGGAAAGGCGGAGTTTATGATCCCGAAGGATTGTTTAGTACCTTTCCGGCTGTTGTCACCGTGTTAGCGGGTTATTTAACCGGAAATTGGTTGAGAAAACAACCGATTCAAACCTACACCAGTCTAAGTTTATGTGTCTTTGGAATTTGTTGTTTTGTGATTGGATATTTCTGGGCTGAAATTTTCCCTTTGAATAAATCTCTCTGGACAAGTTCCTTTGTAATTGTGACCACTGGATGGTCATTGTTGCTATTAGCAATTTGTTATGAAACCATAGAAGTTCGAGGATGGAAAAAATGGGGATTTCCTTTTAAAGTTATGGGGTTAAATGCTTTAATTATTTTTGTGGCTTCGGGTTTTGTCGGTAGAATTCTAAATTTAATTAAAATTGGAAATTCCCCAGAAGCACCCACCGCTAAAACCTGGTTGTATGAAACCGTCTTTCAATCGATTTTAGGCCCTATGAATGGTTCTTTAGGTTTTGCGATCGTCACCCTTTTATTTTGGTGGGTAATTGCCTATTTTATGTATCGTCAGCAATGGTTTGTGAAGGTTTAAACCCTCGACATCCAACCCAAGAAACCGGGTTTCTCAACGAAAAATCTGGATTTGATCAGCAAAATCTGGGCCAGAAATCCGGTTTCTACGTCAGTCCTAAAATCGCTACAATGACAATAGAATGACTATGAGCAGTAGATTCCTATGATTCCAACCGTTATTGAACAATCAGGTCGTGGCGAAAGAGCCTTTGATATCTATTCTCGGCTATTACGCGATCGGATTATCTTTCTTGGACAACAGGTAACAGCAGACCTGGCTAACTTAATTGTGGCGCAGATGTTGTTCCTCGATGCTGAAGATCCAGAAAAGGATATTTATCTCTACATCAACTCGCCAGGAGGTTCGGTGACGGCTGGTTTAGGCATTTTTGACACCATGAACCATATCCGTCCTGACGTTTGTACCATTTGTATTGGGTTAGCCGCCAGTATGGGAGCCTTTTTGTTAAGCGCGGGGGCTAAAGGTAAACGCATGAGTCTTCCCCATTCTCGAATTATGATTCACCAACCGTTAGGGGGAGCTCAAGGACAAGCAACGGATATTGAAATTCAGGCTAAAGAAATTTTGTATCTGAAAAAACGCCTCAATCAACATTTAGCGGATCACACAGGTCAGCCGTTATCTCGTATTGAAGAAGATACAGAACGAGATTTCTTTATGTCAGCAGAAGAAGCGATGCAATACGGTTTAATTGATCAAGTAATTAACCGTCGTCCTTCGGCTTCTAATCCAATTTCGAGTTAATCAATTTTAAAGCCCTCTCTATCCCAGAGATGGGCTTTGAATCACCTGAATTTGACCCAATAATGGATTATTAAAATCATCATCTTACTCTGTTTTACTTGTTTTTTTAAACGATTGAAAGGATGATGAAATTACGGTTTTTTCCCATTCCTTTAAAAAGCTTTCATAGGCATAATTAATTTTTTGCATGACGGCGATCGCTTCTGATTTAATATTATGATCAGGATGATATTGTTTCGCTAATTGATAATAAGCTAGTCTAACTTGATCTAAGGTCGCATTCGGATGTACGGCCAATACCTGCCACCAATTTTGATTAACTTGATCTTCAGTGAATTCTACTGAACTTAATCCTTGACACCACAATTGTAAAATACCCCGTTGACTTCCACTGACTAATTGTTTACCATCAGGACTAAAAGCAATGGGAGAACAACCCGAAAGGGTTTCTAATAATTCTCCTGTTTTCCAAGTCCATAATTTAACCGTTTGATCTACACTTGCACTCGCTAATATTTTTCCATTAGGACTTAAAGCCAGAGAAAAAATAGCAGCCGAATGTCCGGTTAAGGTGTGAATTAATTGCTCAGTTTTCCAATTCCATACTTTAATCGTATAATCAGCACTAGCACTGATTAAGATTTGATCATCAAGCGTGAATAAAACTGAAGTAACCCAGTTAGAATGTCCGGTTAAAATGAGTGGCTTTTGATAGTTTTTAAGATTCCAAATTCTAATGGTTTTATCTGCACTCCCACTTGCGACAAATTGACCCTGAGAACAGATGGCTACAGACCAAACACTATCGGTGTGTCCGTTCAAAATCCGTTTAGATTCTCCGGTTTTAAAATTCCAAATTCTAACGGTTTTATCGCTACTTCCACTGATTAACATTTGACCCTGAGAACTAAACACTAAGGAGGTAATAATTCCCATATTTTTTTCAGGAATATTCAGATCCAATAACGTTCGATTCATTTGTTGGGTGTGAAAATTCCAGAGGGTAATTCGACCATTAACGCTCCCAGTGGCGACAACTTCTGAATTAGGACTAATGGCAACCGAATAAATCTCATAAGGCATAAACCAAGTATATTTTTTCTGGGCTGTATTGACATCCCAAATATGAATATTTCGGTCATCACTCCCACTAATTAAAGTTTGGCTATCAGGACTAAACACTACAGCATTGATAGAATCTCGATGTCCGATTAAACGTTGTGTTTCTGTCCATATTAAATTAGGATTTTGGGGATAAATAACAATATAATTATCTGTAATATTAGGTTTTTTTGTATCGTTTTTATTAAATTTATTTTCTGGAGTTTTAAGATTTTGTTTAAGTTGTCTGAATTCCTCATCTAATCCTAAATCATTAAATTTTTGTTTTAACTTTTCTTCTTGAAATTCGGGAATTAATTCTAAAACTTCTAAGAATGCGTCTGTATAAAACTCTTGATCTAAAATTCGTTCTTCCATTCGTTCAAAAGCTTGAAATGCTGTTTCTCCACTGCCAGCATTATCAATTAATTCAGCAATCCCATATAATCCTAACCCAACAATTCCCCCAAAAACTCCTAATGTTCCCATGCCAATTCCTACGGCTGTCCCAGCAAAACCTAACCCCATTCCTCCCACAACTGAAGAAATTCCTATCCCTGAAACCGCTCCTAATCCGATTGCACCCCAGGCGATATTATCTCCTTGATCAATAGCTTTAAATGCTCCATAAGTTGCTGCACCTGCGACTGCACCTACACCCATTAAAGGCATTATTCCTAACCCAATGCCCCCAAAACTACCCACCAGTCCAACACCACCAACCGTGCTATAAATTCCGGCTCCAATTGTTGCTCCTCCGGTCAGAAATGTTGTAGCTGTTGTTAAGTTTTGGGGAAAATTATAATAACTTTTTATGAGCATTTGTAAGCTGTTGACTCTCTGATATCGCTAGGGAACAGGGAAAGGCTTTCAGGATTTAGATCTGATTAAGTTTCTAACGTTGTTGGTGTAGAAAGAGACTCTAAATAATGCAGAAAATCTAATAATTCTGCATCCGTTAATAAACGGCGAGAGCGCTTTCCATAGGTTTTTTGTAAATAAGCTGATCCCTGTTCAGGTGTCCAACCTAAGCGCTTTAATTCAATATCTGTTTTGGCAATATCTGAGGAAAAATCCGTTGTTTCCAGAAGACGACTTGAACTCACCGATGGACTGCTGCGCTCTAGTTCATCAGGATACGGAGGAAGTGCTTCTGTTGTGGTCGGGGGAATGGGCGGTAACGATGCACCCCGTCCTTTCGGTTTGGTAGAAGAGGATGGAGGTGTGTCTTGCTCTGGACTGGATTTAGACGCTTCAGCTTTAGGTTGAATATAGGTGGCTGATAACCAATCATCAGAGGTGAAAGAAGACCCTTCTGGTATCCTTGGATTCGGGGATTCCTCCGAGAAATCAGAAGACAACACCCCAGAAGAACTATCAGTTTTCACCGACTCAGGTGGGGTAGAACTAGAACCCTGCACCGGAACTTCCATCACAGTCGATTTTAACGGTTCTGGGGGAAGTGAAATAGGAGCTAAAGGGGTATCCAGTCCCAAGTCTTGAATGGCTCGTTTTTTCGCTTGATCTTCAGCCAATTCAATCGTATCAGCCGCCGCTAATGCGGTCGTTAAAATTACACCTTCGACTTGCACAATTACCCGCACGATATATTTTTCTTGATGAATCGTGAGTAACTCTGAAATTAAACTTCCAGTCGGATAACGAATTCTCAATTGAGACAACATGATTAAAATTTCCTAAACAAACTACGATATACTTAGAAATTAGTCATTTATGCAGCCATACGTCATAAATTCTGTACCCTATCCCACCAGCACCTAGGGAATCAGTATTGGGTGCTACTCCACAAGCTCAGAGTTAGCCTTCTTTTCGGGAATAGATCTTAGGTCTAAACCGACTGCCTTGGGCTTCTATGCTCCGACCGATGGCCTCTGTGTATCCTTCATTGTAACATTGTCATTGATGGGGTTTTGCGATAAGCCAGTGAACAATTCCCGCGCGGTGTGTTCAAGATGGGGTCTGGTGGTGTTGGTTGCAAGTGTCCATTATCGGGTCTTCGATATCCACCGGACGCTTACGGGAATCAGCAGAAATCACTTCTTCGCTTAAACCCACAAATCCGAAACCTGAAATCTCCTGAGCTTGCGAAGGAACTTCCGAAACCCGAAACCCGAAACCTGATCAGAAAACGAGGATTAATCGCTTCATGGACTTTTCAATCGCTACATTGTTAGCTTATTTTTCCGATGATAAATTAGTCGCACCTAAAGCCTTGGAGAAAAAACTCGCTCCTGACGAGGAAAGTCTCCGTAAATTTCAAATTGCTTTGGATGCGTTAGAACGAATTGGGGTTCTGGAAAAAGATAAAGGTCGTTATCGACGAATCCCAGAAGAAGGAATTGTCGAAGCCAAACTGCGATGTTCGAGTAAAGGCTTCTGTTTTGCCATTCAAGATGCCGAAGGCGCAGAAGATGTTTATATTCGAGAAAGCCATCTCAGTAGTGCTTGGAATGGCGATCGCGTTTTGGTTAGGATTATTAAAGAAGGTAGCCGTCGCCGTTCCCCAGAAGGAGAAGTTTATCTTATTTTAGAAAGAGCTAATCCTTCAGTCTTAGCTCGAATTAAACAAAGCAAGAATGGTTATCGTGCGGTTCCTTTAGATGACCGTTTGTTATTTGAATTAGATTTAATTAATGATCCCTCCGAACTCGCTGGGGCGGTGGATCATTTAGTTCACGTGGAAGTCTTACGGTATCCGATTGGTGTCCATCGTCCTTTGGGTCACGTTGTCCAAATTCTAGGTTCCGATGCCGAAGATGCGGATGATTTAGATATTGTGTGTTGTAAACACGATTTACCGCGAAAATGGCCCGCCGGAGCTTTACGGGAAGCCGAGGCAATTTCTAACACCTTGAAAAAAACCGATCTCAAAAATCGGGCGGATATTCGCAATGTTTTAACCATTAGTTTTCAACCGGATTTAGGCAATCCTGAATTTTCCGTTTTTAAAGATTCAGAACCGCCTCAGCGTCTCCCTTGCATTGATCATGCCTTTAGTATCGAACAAACAAAATATGATCAATGGCAATTAGGAATTCATTTAGCCGATGCGGCCCATTATATTCTCCCCGATAGCGATCTCGATCGAGAAGCCCGCAAACGGGGAACGGCCATTTATTTAGCCGATAAACTGATTCCGATTTATCCAGAAAGCCTATGTTGTGAACGGTTAGCTTTAGTTCCCAATGAGGAACGATTAGCCGTCTCAATTATGATTACCTTGGATATGGCGGGACGGGTCGTGGAATACGAAATCCAACCCAGTGTCATACGGGTCGATCATCAACTCACCTTTGAACAAGCTCAGGCCATTCTGGATGGTGAACCGTCTCCCTTTGCTAATGTCCTCGAAAATCTCTTAGAACTGAGTCGAGCCGTGCGGCAAATTCGCCTAGAACGAGGCAGTTTTGAACTCAATTTACCCGATACCCATTGCCACTTTGATGATGAAGGAGAATTAGGGCCGATTGTTCTGTCTTCATTATCTCCTGCCCGGGCGATGATTTCAGAATTAACGGTCTTAGCGAATCAAATTGTCGCGAGTCATTTACATACTTTGGGAGTTCCGGCGATTTATCGGGTGCAACCGCCACCAGAAGCCTCCGATGTCTCGGAGTTGGCGAAATTATCAACCCATTTGGGAACGGAATTGTTTTTAGAAGAAGATGAAGAAGTTCAACCGAGTACCTTCCAAGAATTTACGGAAGAATTAGCCAATAGTCGAGCCGAACGGGTTTTAAGTTATTTATTAGAAGAAACCCTCAAACCTGCGGTTTACAGTACCACTGCTAAACTGCATTTTGGGTTAGCCCTTCCCTGTTATACCCATTGCACTTCTCCTCTATCTCGCTATTGCGATTTACAGATCTTGCGAGTTCTGAAAACCGTATTTGAGGAAGGACGCGATCGCCGTTCAACTCGTGCGAAAGATCGAGTCGAGTTAGGACATTCTTCCTGTCACGGTAAAATTAGCTGGAACGTTCTTCCCCCAGAAATTCAGCATGAGTTAGAAAGTCAATTTACCCAGTTAGTGGTGCATCTGAGTGAACGGGAAAGCGTCGCGGTGGATGCAGAAGAAGACTTAGAAGGACTCAAGAAAACCGGGTTCATGAAGGAACGCACCGGTCAAAATTTCATCGGGTTAATTACCGGAGTGCAGTCCTATGGATTCTTTGTGGAAATTGAGGTACAGTCCCCAGGCGGAACAACATTACGGGTGGAAGGACTGGTTCATGTTTCCTCCCTCAAAGATGACTGGTATGAATACCGTTCTCGTCAACAAACCTTAGTCGGTCGCAAAAATCGCAATCAATACCGTCTAGGGGATCATGTCGAAGTCCAAGTGAAAAGTGTAGACTACTATCGTCAACAAATTGATTTAGTCGCCGTTGGAGGAGGTAGTGAAGCCGCAGATGACAACGATGAACCTTATTTTTCCTAAAGCTTAATTTTGTCGATACAATCCCCTGTAGAGACCTGCTATGGCACGTCTCTACAACCTCTCTCCTTCTTTTAAACAATGTCTATTACACAACTCATTACTTTACTCATTCTTCTGGGAGGCTTGGCGATCTTTACGATTCAAAATCTAACGCCATCCTTACCTTTAATGTTTTTAGGAAATCAACTTCCGACCTTACCGCTTTCGCTGTGGATTTTAATTGCGATCGCTGCTGGAATTTTCACCTATTGGATCATTGCTCAATTATTCCAATTTTCTAATACCAACCTTAAGGCTAAAACAGCTTTTGAAATTCCATCTCCAGCCTCGCCCAAACCTCCTGTAGAACCCGATCAATCTTCCTCTTGGGGATATACATCACCCCCTGAATCGCCTCAATCGTCGGTTTATAACCGCTATGATGCCGTTAGCAATTCGGAACCTGAAACGTCTGATGACAAGGGTTCTGGCGATGATTGGGAGACTCAAGTAAAACCCTTTAATCCCTCCTGGGACGCAGAAGAAAAACCATCAACGTCTCAACCTATTTCAAATCGTAGTAATTCCCCTGATTCTGAATCTAAAGTGTATGAAACTGAACAAAAACCTGAATCTGAATCTTGGTCGGGTTCGGTTTATTCCTATGGTTATCGAGGGGATTCAAATCGGACTGGAGTGGGGAAAGTAGAAACGATTTATGATGCGGATTATCGGATTATTACTCCACCGCCAGCTACTAAAATTCAAGATGATATAAACCCCAAAAATAATGTTTCTAATAACGATGATGAAGATTGGGGATTAGATGAAGATGATGAGAATGAATTTAACCGAAAATAAATTGTAATTAGGTTAGAAGTCGCTTTGTATTTCTAAAACCCTACTTGATGATAGGATGGAATATTGAATTTAAAGGGGGCGATAACTTTGCTAGAACAGTTACAAGGAGTTAATATTTATTTAATTGGGATGATGGGGTCTGGTAAAACCACCATTGGACAATTACTCGCGAAACAATTAGGATATCGATTTGTTGATACTGATGATTTAATTACTAAAGCCACTCATCAATCAATTTCTGATATTTTTGCGACGGAAGGAGAAGAAGCCTTTAGAGAGATAGAATCTCAGGTTTTATCTCAACTTTGTGCTTATCAAAAATTTGTGATTGCAACTGGGGGAGGAATTATTCTTAAAAAGATGAATTGGAGTTATCTTCGACATGGAATTATTATTTGGCTGAATGTTCCAATAGAAGAACTTTATAACCGTTTAAAAGAAGATACAACTCGACCATTATTACAACATCCTAATCCCTTAAAACAATTACAAACCTTATTAGAACAACGAAACCTTCTTTATGCTCAAGCCGATCTTGAAATTCGGGTTAATTCCGGTGATTATCCTGAACAAGTTACCGCTAAAATTTTAGAAAAAGTTCCTTCAATTTTAAAATCTAAATCCAACATAAATTTAGAGGCGTTCAATTAAAACTCTTGGTTTACTTGGTTCCTAGCCCTCAATAATTAACAGTTTAACAATCGATTATGGCTTATCGAAATCCGACTCCAACCGTTGATATTATTATTGAATTAATTGATCGTCCGTCTCGACCCATTATATTAATTGAACGAAAGAATCCGCCTTTGGGATGGGCAATTCCGGGTGGATTTGTCGATTATGGAGAAAGCGTAGAAACCGCCGCTATTCGGGAAGCTAAAGAAGAAACCGGATTAGAGATAGAATTAATTGAACAATTTTATGTCTATTCTGATCCGAATCGAGATCTCCGTCAACATACTTTAAGTGTTGTATTTTTAGCTACTGCGATTGGCGAACCTCAAGCCGCCGATGATGCTCAACATTTAGAACTGTTTGAACCTTGGCGAATTCCCCAAAACTTATGTTTTGATCATGACCGAATTCTCAAAGATTATTGGCGTTATCGACATTATAAACTCAGACCGCAATTAAATCATCAGTCTTAAACCCAGCTAATTTTTTACAATGATTAATCCTAAAAAATAGTTCCATTCCTGTAGGAGCGAGGTTCCATCACCCAAACGATAAAGTTAGAATCAAAACAGTTGTACAATATGCGTTTTGTTTAGATTCAATGGCAAAAATTATATTCTCCAAACCTAAAGTACAGACGCGCCATGGCGCGTCTCTATGGCGGATTTCATGTACCGTTGCGGTCATCCTGGGACATTTATCAACCGCCCAAGCTCAATGGCCCCCGTCTCAACCCCTACCTGTTCCTCCAGCCACCGTAAATCCTCCGATGCAAGACAATCTAGGGTATACTTTAGGCCCCGGAGATTTAGTGCAACTGGATATTTTTAATGTTCCTGAATATAGTGGTAATAACGGTCGCCATCAAGTGGGGATTGATGGTTCGGTCAATTTTCCGTTAATTGGCAATCTGTTGGTCAAAGGACTGACCTTAGAACAAGTTACGGCTATCATTCAACAACGCTATGGAGAATATTTACATCGACCGTTATTAACCCTACAATTAATCGCCGCCCGTCCTTTACAAGTTGCTGTCACCGGAGAAGTTCAACGTCCGGGGTCTTATATGCTCTCAGCAACGTCTTCTATGAATAATTCTGGGATGACAACTCCAGAGGTTCAGGGTGTCGGAGGTCGTTTACCAACCCTAACTCGTGTGTTACAAATGGCGGGAGGTATTACTCCTTCAGCCGATGTTCGACAAGTTAAAATCCGCCGTTCTTTGGGAAATGGAGGAGAAAAAATTCTCAATTTGGATTTGTGGGAACTGCTACAAACCGGGGATTTACGTCAGGATATTGCATTGCGTGATGGTGATACCATTTATATTCCCACAACCACAGAACATAATGCGGTGGAATCTTCTCAATTAATTACGGCTAATTTTGCCAGTAACAATAACCAACCGATTAACATTGCTGTAGTGGGTGCGGTTAATCGCCCCGGAACCCATACTTTAACCTTAGAAGTCAGTGGTCAACTTTCCCCAGAATCAGGTCAACCCAGCGATGGTGTTATTTTATCAGCCAGTGGGGGAATCTTTACAGTAACTCAAGCCATCAAACGAGCGGGAGGAATTACCCCACAAGCCGATATCCGTAATATTCAGGTGCGACGTCTGACCCGGACGGGAACAGAACAACAAATTACGGTTGACCTGTGGAAACTTTTACAGGAAGGAGATGTCAGTCAAGATGTCATGTTACAACAGGGAGATACGGTGATTGTCCCAAAGGCGACAACAGCAGAAACTGAAGAAAATTCTGAAGTTGCTGTCGCTAGTTTTTCTCCCGATACGCTAAAAATTAATATTGTGGGGGAAGTGGTATCTCCGGGTGCCAAAATAGTTCCGCCCAATTTTTCGCTTAATCAAGCATTAGTAGAAGCGGGAGGGTTTAAGGAGGGTCGTGCCAATCAAAAACAGGTAGAATTAATTCGTTTACATCCGAATGGGACAGTTTCTCGACGCCAAATCCCGATTAATTTATCGGCGCAAGTCAATGAAGAAACTAACCCCAAACTTAGAAATAATGATGTGATTGTGGTCGGTCGTTCTGGGGGTGCTGCTTTCCGAGATGGTTTAGGAACGGTGTTAAATTCGTTAAATCCGATTAACAATTTCTTGGGATTATTTCGGTTTGTTAATATTTTTTAATGGCGCAAGCAATCAGATGGCGTGGGGTAGGATACAGAAAGATCACGGTTAGGCATTAAGTACGCAAACATAATTATTTATACATTTCTAATTCCCGGTTAACCTGTTCCCAGTTAATCGCAGTTCCTTTTTGAACTCTGTAATTTATTGGCACAACCACTTAGGAGTTTAAAGATGCATTAAATGGCATTTTTAAAATCTATTCTGAGATAGATGATGGTTCCTCTATTTCATGCGATTCTAATCTAAAATTATTACAATTTTACCCCCAGCAATCCATATGAAACCCTGGAAACGATCTCGGTTATCGGCGATGCGCTCTCAATATCAACCGTTATATTCTGTAGAACGCATCCCTTCTGCTCAGGCTTTATATTATGATCAGGATTTATATCCTCTTGAATATGAAGCGGGAGAAAAAGTTAATTTTTTTAAAGTGTTATGGAAACAAGCGGTTGCTGTTTTAGGTGTAACCACAATGGTTACGGCTGGGGTTTATCTGTGGACAATTAATCAAACCCCTGAATATAAAGGCTCATTTCAAATTCTAGTGGAATCCCCCAACTTAACGGATAATCAAGATTCTCCTTCGGTAGAAAATCATCAAGCGTTAGATTATAACTCCCAAGTTGAGATTTTACAAAGTCCTAAGTTAATGTCAGAAATTCTCAAGGCGATTCAAACCCGCTATCCTGAAGTGACTTATGATTCTCTGTTTAATCAAAAAACGGGACAAACCGATTGGAAACCCGATCTTCTTTCAATTAAACCGTTAAAAAATACTCGAATTGTCGAGGTTAGTTATCAAGATGCTGAACCTCAGAAAGTTCAGTTTATTTTAGAAAAAGTGGCAGAAGGCTATTTAAAATATAGTTTACCCGCAGATGTGCAAGCTGAACAACGAGAAAAACAATTAAAATTAATTCAAGAAAAAATAACTATTTTAGATAAAAAAATACCTCCCGTTCAACAAGACATTCAAAAACTTCAACAACAATATAATTTTATAGACCCGCAACTGAAAACTCAATATTTAGCTCAACAAAATAGTCAGCTACAAGCCCAAAAATTAGAAACCCAAGCTCAACTTCAGCAACAGGAATCTCAATATCAAACTTTGCAAAAACAGTTAGGATTAAAACCTGATCAAGCATTATTAGCATCTGCCTTAAGTCAATCTCCCCAATATCAATCTTTACTACAAGAGTTATTACAATTAGAGACAAAAATTGCCATTGAATCT
>NZ_JBJUDF010000100.1:0-12426 GCF_046067725.1 Planktothrix sp. | reverse complement strand
AAAGGATATCCCCAATTCCAGAAAGATGGCCGTTCCGTTGAATACAAAACATCGGGTTGGTCATTACATCCCACCAAAAGGCAAGTCACCTTTACTGACAAAAATGGTATTGGTAAGCTGAAATTGTTGGGAAAATGGGAGCTCCATACTTACAATCTTAAAGATATCAAACGGGTGCGTTTAATTCGTCGTGCTGATGGATATTACTGCCAGTTTTGTCTTAATATTACTGTCACCGATGTTCAACCCAGAACCGGGAAGGAAATCGGACTTGATGTAGGAATTGAATCTTTCTATACAGACTCTAATGGACATCAAGAACCGAATCCCAAGTTTTTGAGAAAGGCGGAAACGTCTATTAAAAAATCTCAGAGACAAATCTATAAAAAGATTAAAGGTTCATCGGGTAGACGGAATGCTAGAAAAGTTTACGCTAAAAAACATTTAAAAGTAAGTCGGCAACGGAATGAACACGCTAAAAGACTAGCGAGTAACGTATGCAAGTCTAACGACTTAGTAGCCTACGAAGATTTAAGTGTTAGGAATTTGGTTAAAAACCACTGTTTAGCTCAATCAATTAGTGATGCTAGTTGGTATTTGTTCCGACAATGGATAGAAGATTTTGCAGCTAAATTCGATAAATTAGCAATACCAGTTGCACCCCATTTCACCTCACAGAGATGTTCTAATTGTGGGGCAATTGTTAAAAAATCTCTATCAACTCGCACCCATATTTGTAATTGTGGATGCGAACTACATAGAGACACAAACGCTGCAAAAAACATTCTCGCTCTTGCAAAACAAGCTAGGGGAGGGCATCCCCAAAGTAACGCTAATGGACTAGAAACCTCTACTCTTCTTGGGGAAACCCTGGTCGCAGCACGTATCTAGGTCGAAGTTAGAATCTCAGCGTCTTCAGACCTGAGAGTGTCAAACTCCTGTGATGTGTAAGATGAAAAGTTTACGAGTCGGAACGATTTTAGGGGGAACAGGTTTTATTTTAGGAATTATGCTGATGATTAGTGTTTGGCCTATTTCTCAGACCGCCGCTTTGTTACTCCTACCGTTTGTCCTTTGGAGTCCCATTGGAACCTACACAACTTGGGTAATGATTCCCTTAAATCCCGCAGATGCTTAAACAGAAAACAACCACCCGCTCTAAGTCGAATACAGGTGGCTGTTAAGAAATGACCAATATCAGTTATAGGGATAAAGTCCGACGTTTGGTCGTCATCCGATAAGCTTCGATGATATCTCCCATGATCCAATCATTGAAATTATCCAAAGCAATTCCGCATTCATAACCCGCGTTAACTTCCTTGGCGTCTTCCTTCATCCGTTTCAAGGAGTCGAGAGCGCCTTCATGAACAAGCTCACCTTTACGGCGGACTCGGACTTTACAGTTACGAATCACTTTACCCGACAGGACATAACATCCCGCAACGGTACTGCGTCCGACGGGGAAAATCGCCCGGACTTCCACTTGACCGAGGGCTTCTTCCACCAGTTCCGGTTCTAATAGCCCTTCCATAGCCGCTTGAACATCATCTAAGAGGTTATAAATGATGTTGTAATCACGGATATCGACCCCAGCGCGATCAGCGGCTTGTCGTGCCCCATGAGCCAAGGTGGTATTAAATCCAAGTAACACAGCATCGCTAGCCGCTGCCAAGTCAATATCCGTTTCGGTAATTTCACCCGGTGCCGCTAAGAGCAGTTGCAGTTCCACTTCTTTCTGAGGCAGTTTCTTCAGTGCATTAACAATAGCTTCCACCGAGCCTTGAACATCGGCTTTGAGAATTAAGTTGAGTTCCTTCAACTCCCCTTCTTGAGCACGAGCCGAGAATTCACTTAAACTAATCCGACCTTTACTTAAGCGGGTTTGTCGTTTGGCTTCAGCCCGTGAGTTCGCTAAGGCCGAGGCTTCTTTTTCGTTCTCAAACACATCGAATTCATCACCAGCCGCAGGTACATCCCGCAGCCCTAAGACCTCAACCGCAAAGGAGGGACTGGCTTCGTCTACGCGATCGCCGCGATCATCGACCATCGCCCGGACTTTACCCAAGACCGAACCTGCCACAACAATATCTCCCACGTGCAGAGTTCCATTTTGGACTAACAAAGTTGCCACCGGGCCACGAGATTTATCGAGGTGGGCTTCAATCACTGTTCCTTTCGCTGCCCGGTTGGGATTGGCATAAAGATCTTCAACCTCGGCCACTAATAGAATCATTTCTAACAAGGTATCGAGATTTTCACCTTTAATGGCACTGACGGGAACCATAATGGTGTCGCCGCCCCACTCTTCGGGAACCAGGGCAAATTCCGTTAACTCCTGTTTCACCCGATCCGGTTGGGCTCCTTCTTTATCAACTTTGTTGATGGCCACAATAATCGGAACTCCAGCCGCCTTGGCATGGCTAATCGCTTCAATGGTTTGAGGTTGAACTCCATCATCGGCAGCCACCACCAAAATTGCCACGTCGGTGACCCGCGCTCCTCTAGCCCGCATGGCGGTAAAGGCTTCGTGACCCGGAGTATCGAGGAAGACCACTTGTTGCATTTGGCCTTCATGTTCCACATCGACATGATAGGCTCCGATGTGTTGGGTAATGCCTCCCGCTTCTCCTTGAGCCACTTTGGTTTCACGAATCGCATCGAGAAGGGTGGTTTTCCCGTGATCAACGTGACCCATAATCGTCACCACTGGAGGACGACGTTGCAGATGTTCCAGGTCTTCTGCGTTGAGAATATTATCCGGTTTAACCGCGTCGGATTTCTCGGCTTCCGTCTCAACTTGAACGTTGAGATCTTGACAAATTAACAGAATTGTGTTATAGTCCAGCGTCTCTGTAATATTAACCGCAATGCCTTGGGAGAAGAGACGTTTAATAATTTCCGTTTCTGGCAGAACTAAAGCATTGGCGAGTTCCTGAACCGTCATTGGCCCCGGTACCACGACTTTTTCAGGACGTTCAGCTTTGGGTTTAGCTTCTGTGCGACGCACATTCGACGATGAGGAACTACCACCCCGACTGGGAGCTTGTTTTTTCGGTTTAGCCGTCGGTGCTGCCACGTTACTTTGTCCAGGCCCACCTTTGGGTTTGGGAGGTCGGGCTAGAGATAGACTCACCATGCTATTGGCTGAGTTAGACAGGGACAATAAATTTAACTCTTCATCTTCGTCCTCATCTAAGGAGGGTTTAGCCCGTCGCTTGGCTTTGACTTTAGCAGATTTGACTTTACCAGGATCTACAACTTCTTCTTCCTCTTCCTCCCAATCGGGGCCTCGTTTTCCAGTCCGCGGGGGGTTCGGTCGAGTCAGAGTCACGGCTCGTTTGGGCCGTTTAATTAACTCATCGGCGGCAATTAAGGGTTCCTCTTCAGCCGTCTCTGTCGGTTCTACATCCTCATCAAGAGAAGGAACAGCTTTACGGGCAGGAGGGGGTTGCAATTCAGGAACCGGCTTGGGTTTCGGTGCGCTGATCTCTTTTCGGGCTGGTTTTCTGCCGTCTGAGTCTTTGTTCTTCCCGTCGGGGGCAACGGTCGATTGAACGGGTTGCGGTTTAGGAGTCGGTCTTTCTGACCCGTCTGTTTTAGATTTGGCTTCAACGGGTTTAGGGGTGGGTTTATTGCTCTTAAGAACGGGTTTGTTTTTAATGATGGGTGCAGGAGCAGAAACCGAGGGACTCACAGGAGCAGGTGCTGCTGGTCTCACAGGGGGCGGAGACAGTAGAGCCGATTCAGATAGTTCTTGGGGCGCAACCTCTCCAACACGGGTTGGGCTTTCCTCCGCCGGAGATTGAATGTCAATGGGTTCGGTTTGGGAAGATTCAGCCGCAGGTGTTGGGAAAGATTCCGTTTCGGATGGAGTCCCTGCTCCGTCGGCAGCAGTAGGAGCATTGGGTTTCGATAACACAGGTCGGTTCAACGTGGGTTTCACAGGTGCTTTCGGAGAAACAAGTGGCTTAGGTGGAGTGGCTACTGACATTGATGCTGGGGAATTTGCCTCGCCATAACTCGGAGAGGCTACCGTACCGGAAAAATCCGAGTTGGGCCGAATTTTCGGCTTCTGAATCTCTAAAATTTCTTGTTTTTTCTTCTCACCCGGTGTCCCGGCGGATGATTTCCCGTTGGGATGCGATCGCTCTGATTTTCCATCAAGCTGACCCGGGTTCGGGTGAGTTGCTACATATTTTTCAATCCGTTCTTTATCTGATTCTGAAATCGTGCTACTGTGGCTTTTAACTGAAATATTCAGCCGTTCGCACACCGCTAAGATGTCCTTGTTATCCAAATTAAGTTCCCGTGATAGTTCGTAAATTCTGACTTTGGCGTTGTTCATCCACTGACCCCTCGCTCTCCCTCTCCAATTGTTTGATATTTACATAGTGTGATTTACTCTTACAACAGTAACCTTTACATTTTTACATTTTAAATAACCATATCATCATAGGATTGTGATGCAACAGTCAAGAATGTAAAGGCTAGGGCTGCTGTGATAGTTCTTAATGTTATTTTAATTTTTTTGAACTTGAAACCCTCAAATCTTGATAAGTCCCTTTACTCAAGTTAGCAGATCTAACCCTTCGGGTGAAGGCAGATCATCGGGCAATTTCGCCGGTTTCTCCTATTCTGCTTAAACTTGGATATCCCAGTCTTCTATCTGGGGAATAGGTTTAGAGACTAAATGGGAAATTAATACCTCCTTACATTGTGAACGAAAACAGGTGGTTTATTCAGAAAGTTCTGAAGGGGTTGTTAAACGTTGCCATAGGATTTGATACAGTTCCTCTGGTACAGAAGCCCGGAGTGCGTGTCCCAGTCGATTTTTTTTTTGAGCCACTTTTAAACAATCGGGGTTGGGGCAAAGGTAGGCTGAACGACCCATTCCTTGATCTAATTGTACCTGATGGGATGGATACAGCCTGACAAATCGCCAGAAGCTTTCTTTCCCGGCTAACTGGCGACAAGCAACACAACGACGCTGATTTTTGATCATGGGTTGACAGTTGACGGTTAACAGTTGACAGTTGAGGCTTACAGATCGCAGAGTCAGGACTCTCAATAATTGTCCTCTCTCCCCCTACCCCCCTGCTCCTCTTCTCCCCCTGCTCCCCCTGCTCCCCCTGCTGCGCCCGCTCCCTCTACTCCTCTTCGCCCAATTCGTCTAAGTCCTCATCCGTTGCGGCTAACGCTTGACGTTCGAGTTCTTCAGCGATTTTTTGATCTTCGGCGGCAGCATCATATTTAGCCGTATCTTTAATATCGATTTTCCATCCGGTTAATCGCGCCGCCAGACGAACGTTTTGTCCTTCTTTCCCAATGGCCAAACTTAATTGATCTTCAGGAACCAAAATATGGGCGCGACGTTCTTCGGGATTGACTAAACGGACTTCATCGACTCTAGCCGGACTTAAGGCATTGGCAATATAGGTGGCGGGATCGGGAGACCAACGAATCACATCGATTTTCTCGCCCCGCAGTTCATTCACCACGACTTGAATCCGTGAACCTCTGGCGCCAATACAGGCTCCAACCGGATCAACATCCCGATCTAAGGTATCTACTGCTATTTTAGTCCGGGGGCCAACATGACGGGAAGGGGGGTTAGCTTCTCGCGCGACGGCGACAATTCGCACCACTTCATCCTCAATTTCTGGGACTTCATTAGCAAACAGATAAACGACTAACCCAGCATCGGCCCTAGAAACTAACAATTGGGGCCCCCGTTGGGAACCTTGACAGACTTTTTTGAGATAAACTCGGAAAGTGGCATTGGCTCGATAATTATCATTGGGCAGTTGTTCCCGTTTGGGCAGTTCCGCTTCAACGGCCATGCGACCAAAACCACTGGCGACTTCCATAATCACCGATTGTCGTTCAAACCGCAGAACCTTGGCTTGGAGCACAGTGCCTTCCAGTTCTTTAAACTCTTCTTGAATCAGTTTGCGCTGTTTATCCCGTAATTTTTGGGCTAAAACCTGTTTGGTTTGAATGGCAGCCATGCGGCCAAATTCCCCTTGATCGGGGGTAACATCTAACGTGACCGTATCCCCTAACTGGGCTTCGGGAGCAACTTCTCGTACATCTTTTAAGGCAATTTGGTGATCTTGATTGCTGACTTTTTCAACAATCATTAAATTTTTGGCTAAAACTCGAAATCCTTCTTCATCAACATCGAGTTCTACATCAAAATTATCAAAATAATCGTCACTAAATTGAGTTTGAATTTCGATCGTCCGTCGATACCGTTCATATCCTTTTAATAACGCTTCTCGCAACGCTTCTTCTACCGCTTGCTTGGGTAAATTCCGTTCTTGAGAAATACTATTAATCATATCTTGCAAGCCGGGTAAACTCACCATTGACATAAATATTTGATCCTCCAATTTTTAATTTTGATGATGATAGAAAATAGGAAACAGGCAAAAAAGAAGAAAGTTTGGATGGATTGACTTTGAACCTGATAAAATCTTTATTCCTCTCCACTTTCATCGAGTAGAACTTCCGTTACTAACTCGCGGGGAATTGCAATTTGTCGCCCTTTTTGACTGAGATAAACGGTTGTTTCATCCCGACGAACGAGTTTTCCCCGTTGTTGAATCTGGCCTTTGTAGGGTTCGGATGTTTTGACAATGATCGGAAATCCTTTAAAGGAAATAAATTCGCGATCGCTGGTTAAAGATGGTGAAATTCCTGGGCTGGAAATCTCCAAAACATACGCATCGGGAATAATATTGGTTGTCTCTAACTGTTCTTCCAAAGCTCGACTCATCCGTTCACAATCATCCAATCCTGTATCCTGACTGGGGTTGCGGATATCGACACGCAGCACAGGTGGTTTCTGATTGGTGTAAAAGGTGGCCCCCACCACTTCCAGTCCCAAGGTTTGGGCGATGGGGGTGGCGATATCAAGAATTTCGGGGATCAGGGGATGAGCCATAGTTGACGGGAATATTAGAGTCTACAGAAGTTCTGGCGTTACACTGACATTAAAAAAGTGGGCTTCACCCACTCCGCGTGTGAAACAGTGTCCTCCCAGAAGCCAAAGACGAACCTTTTGGGTTCGCCTCTTGTTCTAGTTTAGCTTACAGTGAAGGCAATTGTCAGGAGTGTTGTCTGTTGACGGGTAATTGTTAACGAGGACAACATTTAATCGGTTTCTGTTAACCGTCTTTGTTCATTTAATTGGGCTAGAACCTGTTCAAAGTTGGATTCATCGACTTGTTGAATATAGTTAATTTTGAATTCTTCTAAAAAGTCAACCAATAAAACTTGAATTTCGGCAAAACCTTGTTCTTTTTGTAGTTCCTGTGATAAAACCTGACTAAAATGTTTAACCAATTGCTCGGTTAATTTTGTGCCAATGGGATCTTCCATGGCTTTTTTCACCGTTGCATAGGCATCCTGGGGGCCTTGTGTGGCTAATTTAGAAAGTTCAGCAATCATCCGTTCTTGAATTTGCTCTGGAATTTGTTGTAACCCTGGAATCGTTTTAAACTGTTGAATAATAGGGGATTGCTGCATCACTTGTTGGATATTATAACGCAATAATTCTTCAATATCGGGTTCTAATTGCGGGATAACATTATAAATAATTATCTTAATTAAATGATTGGCGATCGCTTCAATTTCATTAACATTATTAATGTCTAAATATTTTTTATTTCGATTGATAAAAAATCGTTTGAACACATCTCCTTTCTGAATTTCCCGTTGTACTTGTTCCAGCACTTCAACGACAACTGCTTCGGTCAATTCCCTAGCAATTCCAGCAACAAATCCACGAGTGACTTGTAATCGAATATGTTCTAAACTAATAAAATGGACTTGATTTAAACGCAGGACAACCGGAATTATTCTTAATAATCGCCAAAAGGGTATAAATAAGAAAGCATCATACCATCGCCATAACATAGCATCAAACCACGTTACTTTAGGATAACGACGACTAATTAAATAGGTTCGTGCTAAAAATTCTAAAAAGAAAATGATAATAAAAGGTAAATCTATTTTCCAAAACCTTTGAGTAAATTTACCATTTTCTCCTATAGTTCGATAATAATTACTAGCAATTAATGGGCTAATTTGATAATTAAACCACTGCATTGATTGATCATAGCCTTGTTGTTTCAGATAAGCTGGAGACCAAAAAATCTTAAAAGATTCCTTAGCCGAATTATTAGGATTTTCAACCTGATCTCGCATTCGATTTTTAATTCGTTCTAAGGTTCCGCTTTTTCCTACTAATGCGAAAGGATTTTCGCTGACCATTTCCGCACTTTGACTCCGTAATTGTGCTAAAATGATCTCGGTTTGTGGTGAATTTAAACTGGTTTCAGCCACGGAAACTTTTAACCGTTCAATGGTCTCTAAATATTTTTCTGTATCTTGATGGGGTTCTATTCCTTTAAACGGATCATAAATTTGGGTCAGAATTGGAATATAGCGAAAATAATAATCGCGTAAATCGGTATAACTAAGATTAAATAAAATTAATCCATAGTTAACGGTGGCGACAATTGCCATAAACCGTTCAAACCAAGGAATCTTAGAGTTTTTTTGAACAGAAATAGATTTTTTCACAATTCAAGATTCAAAAATACAATAATAAAAAATAGCAGTCAAACCATCAAGGAAGCTTAATTACCCCTTCAGTTGTTAGTTTTTATCCCTTAATTCTTGATCTCGCCCATTCTTAGATATGATAGAAGATCAAAATCTACTTTAACATTAAACAGTCAATATCGTTCTTGATTCAATCTATGTCCAATTCGTCAAAAACTCCCCAAATTAGCATTATCATTCCAGCATACAACTGCGAACACTATATTGGGCAAGCGATCGAAAGTATTCTTAATCAAACTTATTCTTCTTATGAAATTATTGTGGTGGATGATGGTTCCCAGGATAAGACTCGCGAAGCGTTACAACCTTATTCTCAACACATTCACTATGTTTATCAAGAAAATCAAGGAGTTTCTGTCGCACGAAATCACGGGTTAAATTTAGCACGGGGAGAGTTCATTGTTTTTCTGGATGCGGATGATATGTTTCTTCCTGATAAATTAACAACTCAACTGGCGGTTTTTGAAGCACAACCCCAACTAGGACTGGTTCAAAGTGGATGGCGTCGCGTCAACCAAAAAGGAGAAATTTTAATGGATGCGACACCTTGGAATTATGTTCCTGAATTGAATTTAGAAATGTGGTTACGTTGGAAACCTTTAGGAACAATGGGAACTTTAATGTTTCGTCGAGATTGGTTATTAAAAGTTGAAGGGTTTGAACCGGGTTTAGCTCATGCGGAGGATGTGGATTTAATTTTAAGATTAGCATTATTAGGATGTGAATCCGCTTGGTTACATCAATCAACGGTTTGTTACCGTCAACATGACCGTAACACCATGCGAGATGGAATTTCTCAAGCTAAATCGATTAATTATGTTTTAGATAAATTTTTTAATCTTCCTAATATTCCCTTAGAAATTCGGTTACTTGAAAATTGGGTGCGGTATAGTACCTTAGTTTGGAGTTCTTGGTATTTGTATTATACCGGTTTTCCGAGTGAAATGGCAGAATATCTTAAAAAAGCTTGGAACTATACACCCTTTTTAACCGTAGAAACTTTAACGAATTGGACAGAAAGTTTTGTTCACTATTCTCAAGGTTTAGGACAGTCTTTATCCGTGAATCAACTGTGTCGTTTACCGGAATGGAACGATTTAACCGCTTGGGTTTTACAACAAACCATAAAACAACGTTCTCAAACGTTAGAAGCCGGAATTAAGTTGTTTTAATTTCAGCTAATTCTAATAATTTTATGAACTCATCGAGATTAATTTTTATATCGAGTTGTCCGAGATGAGTTAAATTTTCTGTTGTTTTATCAACAATTTCACCAATTAAATAGTAATGTTCTAACTGACAAAGATTGCTAATCACTCGATAATAAATCGGAACATAATCAGGATGAAATAACTCAATAATTTTAGTTCTAGGTTGACAAAATACAATATTAGATAATCCCGCACCATGTGGCGCAATTACAACGGATGCGGTCGCCATTAATTCCACTTGTTCGGAAAAGCTTAAAGTTTCTAAAACCACGCTTTCAAAGTTTAAGGGTTTCAGACATTGAAATAATTTATCTTGGTTGATAACATTGCGATAACTTGCTTTTTCTCGACTTAAATAAATCCGACGATATGGTGTAATATTCCCAATATTGGGAGGAAGAAAAGCTGACCTCAAAAAGTTACAAACCCATTGAGGTGTGATCACATTTTTGTACATTAAATTCGGAGAAGGAACAATAATTTTATTCGCTTGAATATAATGATGAGTCATACTAACCATAATTTTAGACAAGGGAACGCCAAGCTTAACTAAGGTTTCTTTCTGGTAAGTTGGATAGTCTGCATTAATCACAAAATAATCAATTTCATCCCAGGAAATCCCGCTTTTTTGAATTAAATGAAAACCCGGTAAAACATCATAAAGCCAATGAAAATAGGTTGCTCCCCAACGCACTGATAAAAAGGCAATTGTTCCCTCAATTTGATGGACAGGTGCTAATTGATTTGACGATAAAACTAATTCAGCACATCCCGTTGAAAGATCCGTAACTAATTGGTTATTTTCTGTTATAATAGCACTGGTGGCTAAATCTCCCCAAGCTCTAGCATTCTCTAAAATAGCTACAAATGCTTGTTGAGTTGTAGCGTGATCAAACATTAAACAAAACTCGGATTTTGAAACGGTTTTTGAGGGAGTTAAAGTAATATTAGATTCAGAATAAATGGGGATAAAATTGATCTGAGAATTAATCTTAGATAAGGTCAGTTGGTTTGTCGGAATGGGACAATATTTTTGAAGAATTGCAGAGGGTATTTCTCTAGCGTTATAACAACCCAAAGCGTCTTTATTATATCCTTGTTGTACCAAAACCTCAGCAATTATATCGTAAGGTTTCATAAAATCAGGATTAATTTTTAAGGCTTCAATACAACAATAAATAGCCTGTTCCCATTGCTTTTCTTTTAACCAAGCGTCTCCTAAATCTGCGTAATATTGAGAAATATTAGGATTAATTTGAATAGCTTTTGTATAGTATAAAATCGCTTCATCAAGTTTATTTTGAAATTTATAAATATTGGCTAAAATATGATAAATTTCATCTGCTTCAGGACGTTTTTTTAACTGTTCTTCAAAGATTAAACTTGCCGGAATTAATTCTTGAGCTTGTATGATCTTAGGAATAATTTCATCTAATAGCTCTTGATAATAAGCATTAGATTTAGCCGCTTCATAACAAGCAATAACAGCTTCATACCATTGGTGAGTTTCTAATAACGCTTTTCCTAATTTGGGATAAAACCAATCAATATTATTTTCAATTTTAATAGCTTGACGATAAGCTTTGATTGCTTCTAGCCATTGTTGTTTTCCAGAGAACGCTTCTCCTAACCAATAATAAGCTTGATGGGAATTAGGATAAATTTCTAGGGTTTTTAAATACACAGAAATTGCTTGATCCCATTTTCTTTTAGAAATTAAATCTTTTCCGAAATCAATATGAGATTGAAGGGGGATAGATTCAGGTTCTAAAATTAATATTTGATACCAACAAGCAAGTGCTTTTTCAGGTTGATTAAGATTCATCCAAACGCTGTATAAATTTCGATAAATCCCGACTTGATTCGGTTTTAACTGTAAGGCAATTTGATAGTATTTTAACGCCTTTTTCCATTGCTTTTGTTGTAGATATATCGTCCCTAAATTAGCTTGAACCTCTACCCAATTCGGTTGTAGTTTTAAGGCGTTTTCATAGTACGATTTAGCTTCCTCTAGGTGTCCTTGCAATTGTTTAGCTAACCCAATGGTACTGTAAGCTAACGCAAAATTAGCTTGCAATTGTAAGATGTTTTGACAAACTGTGATCGCTTCTTCATATTGCTGTTGAGCGATATGTCGAGACGCTTGTTGATATAAAGCAATGACAGAATTTTCTAGTGTTTCAGATGGCTGCATAATCTGGACCCTGATAGAAAATTTACAAGATTAAGAAAGTTCTGTAACTCCAGCTAATTCTAGTAAATTTATTACATCCTCGATATTAATTCGCATATCTAATAATCCTAAAAACTTGATATCATCTAAAGCTTCATTTTCCACAAGTTCCCCAATTAAATAATAATGTTCTAGCTCACAAATATTACTAATAATTCGATAACAAGGTGGAATATGAGTGGGTGCAAATAATTCTATCACCTTAGTTCCGGGTTGACAAAACACAAGATTAGATAATCCCGCACCATGAGGCGCTAAAACCACTGAAGCACTCGCCATCAATTCAGCTTGTTCAGAAATTGTTAGAGATTCTAGGACAACGCTTTCAAAGTTCAAAGGTTCTAAACGTTT
>NZ_JBJUDF010000099.1:0-8623 GCF_046067725.1 Planktothrix sp. | reverse complement strand
TGCTGATATTTGGTGGAAACAAATTATTATCAGTCGTGGGAGTCGATCCGGAATTCGGCATCAGGGTTTAGTGCTTGCTCCAGGGGGATTAGTTGGACGAGTGATGAGTGTTACACCCAATACCAGTACAGTCATACTGTTAACTGATCCCATGAGTCGAATTGGGGTGACGATTAGTCGTAGTCGCAATATGGGATTTCTCAAGGGAGATGCTCGTGATCAAGGATTGATGGAGTTTTTTGAAAGTGACCCTAATGTTAAACTTGGAGATGTGGTTGTCACTTCCGCTTATAGTCAGATTGTTCCTGAAGGTTTACCGATTGGAAAAGTGGTTTCTGTAGATATGAATAAAGCACCTGCTCCAGAAGCAATTATTGAATTTTTTGCTTCTATTTCTACTTTAGAATGGGTGATTGTTTATCCGAATCAGAAGTTTGATCCCGAATCTAATCAAAACTCTAATGATGCGACAAAATCACAACCAAATTAGCAATAAATTAACTGTAAAAATTCAAGATTTGATGGGTTCTCATGGGTATTGAATGAGTTATATAATTCTTGCATCATTTTAATTAATTTCTAATTTTTCATGCTGTTTAAACCTCATTTTGTTTTAAATTTGGCTGTCACCATCCTAACCTTAATGGTTTGTTTCTGGTTGTCTTTGCTTCGGATTCCGGGGTTAGAATTGTTTGGGGTGACTCCGAACTGGGTATTAATTTGGCTGGTAACATGGAGTATTAGAAGAACGCTATTACAAGCGGTTATTGGCGGGTTAACCTGTGGATTAATTTTAGATGGATTAACAAGAACTCAGCCGTCCCATATCCTGCCATTGATTGTGGTTGCAGTTTTAACGGTGATCATCTACAAACGGATTATTAAAAAAATTCAGGAGGATTTTATTTCTGTTGCTTTGATTGTTTTTGGCATGGCTATTATTGTAGAAATCATTCGCAGTTTACAGATTCAAGTGTTTGGATATTTTAATTTAGAACAATTGTGGCTGCATCAGCAACAGGTTGGGCTGTCAACAGCCATTCTAAGTAGTTTGTGGGCTCCTGTCATCTATTTGCCGCTTAGTCGTTGGTGGGCATTGATGGAACCCTCAAATCAACTAAAATCTTAGGGGCGGGTTTATTAGGGTTTTGGTTAATCTGTCGAACTACAGAACCCGCCTCTACACGCGCTCAGGAAACTTCTCTTCTATGCTTAAACATAGTGACTTCGACAAAACTGAAACGGCGATTCGCGCTAAAATCCTTAGTGAAGCTCTGCCTTATATTCAAAAGTTTTCCAATCGTACTATTGTGGTGAAATATGGGGGGGCTGCTATGAAGGATAGTAGCCTCAAGGATAAGGTAATGCAAGATATTGTGTTACTATCTTTTGTGGGCATTCGAGTGGTAGTGGTTCATGGCGGTGGCCCAGAAATTAACAGTTGGTTAGGAAAACTGGGAATTGAACCTCAATTTAAAAATGGGTTGCGCGTCACGGATGCGGCAACGATGGATGTGGTGGAAATGGTGTTAGTGGGTCGGGTGAATAAAGAAATTGTCTCTTTGATTAACCAAGCCGGAGGAGAAGCGGTTGGCTTATGTGGCAAGGATGCCAATTTAATTAAAGCTCGTCCTCAAGGTCAAGCGGATATTGGCTTTGTCGGAGAAGTTAATAGTGTCAATACCAAACTATTAGAGTCTTTGGTTAATAATGGTTATATTCCTGTGGTTTCCAGTGTGGCAACCGATGAAAATGGACAAGCTTATAACATGAATGCAGATACCGTTGCGGGAGAAATTGCCGCAGCTTTAGGGGCTGAAAAGTTGATTCTGTTAACCGACACGGCGGGAATTTTAGAGGATTATCATAATCCTGATACTTTAATTGCTAAAGTTGATATTCAAGAAGCTAGACAATTAATCGACAAAGGAATTGTCTCTGGAGGTATGATTCCTAAAGTCAATTGTTGTGTCAGGAGTTTAGCCCAAGGGGTACGGGCGGCTCATATTTTAGATGGTCGTGTTCCCCATGCGTTATTACAAGAAGTCTTCACGGATGCTGGGATAGGAACTATGATTGTGGCTTCAGAATTTATGTTTTAAATATCTGGGAAACCGTCCAATCCTGAATTCAACTCTGAGGATTTGTTGAACGGGTAGGGTTAAACTCAAGACAACCCAACCTGTTCAACTCATTTCTTCTACTTTCTGATTAAAAATTCATAGATTTTTTGAGAATCGAGTAAATTAGGAAGAAAGTATACTTCCCTAAAACCAATGGTAATAGCCAGCTTCTTCCAGTTCTGGCGATATCTCAAATGGGTTAAGTGGCGACCGGGTTCCGTGCACACCCATTTAGTTCAACTGATCAATTGCATTGCAGATTTTGTCGCTGATTTATTGATTGCGTTGTTTCCTATCCTCATCAAAGGATTAAAAAGGATTCATCGGCGCATGATTCGTTTTAGCTGTTTTTTTCTGTATTTGAATCACACAACTTTTAAACAACTCATTCATGCCACAATTGAACAACGATTAATGGGTTTTGGGGCAGAAATGGCTTATCATGCTACCCTTGCCTTATTTCCAGGTGTATTAGCTTTATTGATTGCCATTAGTTCGTTTCAAGTGTTACAAGCTGAATTGTATCAAATGGCAGTTTTATTAAGTCAGATTGTCCCTGATGAAGTGCAAAGTTTAATCGGAAATGGCATTCAGCAATTATCTGTAAATCCAAATTCTAAGCTCCTGTCGTTTAGCTTTATTGCCTCTCTTTGGATTTTTTCCGGTGTTATTAGTGCAGCAATGGACGCATTAAATCATATTCATCATGTTAGCAATGAGCATCTTCGACCTTTTTGGAAAAATAAGTTAATTGCATTAGCTTTAGCACTAGGAACTTTATTTTTATTGATATTAGCATCAGCATTGGTGTTGATTAGTGACTTAATTTTTGAAGGAATTGCACGTCAAAGTTGTATGATTGAAACCATCGGTAATTGTGCATTAGAAGATTTAGCAACTTGCATGATTCAGCCTCCTGTACAAAATTGTTTATTAGAATCAACCTTATTGGAAACTTGGCAAAAGTTCCGATGGCCGATTACTTTAGGGATTGTTTCTACCAGTTATGCTTTTATTTATCGTTATGCACCTAATTATCGGGAACCTGGAACTCCATTGATGCCAGGAGCCATTCTAGCTTCAGTTTTTTGGGCGTTAGTCTCTAATTTATTTCGTTGGTATGTTTATCATTTTGGAAAATTTAATATTACCTATGGAACCATTGGTGGGTTTGTTGTTTTGTTACTTTGGCTACAAATTAGTTCATTAATTATGCTGATGGGAGCGCAACTCAATGTTATTGTAGGAGATGCTATGAAAACAAATTCTGAGCAATGAATCAACCCTGATCTTTACAAACCATTGCTGAATAAGTTCAAGAATGACTGCAAACTGAAACGGCTGTTGTTTCACTGGTAGAATCCTTTGGTGAGCGCGTTGATCATGCCGCCGCAGTGGGTAAATATGCAGATATGATGGTTGGCAAACGAGGAGATGCAGCCACATCAGGTTTATGTGGAACCGCTTTTCAAGGTTCCTGTCCAGTGTTAGTTGAAGAAACCAAAGGAGATCTCCGGGTTCATCAAGATTATGTGGACGCTTGGGCAATTCAAACCGCCTTAGCCATTCCTGTATTTTTCCAAGGTCAACTGGGGGGTGCATTGATGGCGTTAAGAGGAAATCAAACCTTCCTAGAAAAACAAAATCCGCGACGTTACTCCCGGCTCTGTCCATTGGGCTTCAAGCGGGAGTTGTGGCGCGGTAGATTGAAAGGGGGGTTCTAGGTGAGGAATTACCAAAAACTAGAACATCCGTTTTTTGCGGAAAGCACGTCTTTGACGTTGGTTCGCGATGGCTTTACGCTTACGCTTTTCTGGAGGGGTTTCAAAGTGACGTTTTTTTCTAACGTCTGCCAAAATACCGGCCTTAGAAACTTCACGCTTAAAACGTCTTAAGGCTGACTCTAGCTGTTCATTTTCACCCAGAATAACTTGGGTCATGTCCTCTCCTTGATGGTCTACAACAACATTTGAAAAGTTTTTGTGAGATTATTCCCCTGATGCTATATTACAGCAATTGGGGAGATCTCGTCCATGTTTGTAATTGCTACAATTCTAGGGATACGGGAATAGAGAACCTCGATTTAACGGCTGAGGGAACTTAAAATACCCGTTGCAATGGATAGGATCAGCAATATCCAAATCACATAACCCGGAAGAAAAGCTAAAACGGATAAACCCCTCAGCGTCCATAACACAACCAACAAGGTTGTGATCGACACAAAGAGGTACGAGAAAATCAGCTTTTGGGAATCAGGATATCGAGTCACAGAGAGTACCAGGCTGGAAATACTCCTTTATTATTGACATAGCCTTCAACCGGGTAGCTAAAACTCGTGGATGAAGGCTAGGTTGCGCTTTTAAGCAGCTATTGTTCTATCATGACACGCTTAACTTAAGAGTTCAAAGCGATTTTGTTGATTGGTTAGGGTAATAACCGCATTTTCAATATTCGTATCGTTTAGGTCTGTGATACTAATATCGCTATTGGCTATGGTTATTCCTGTACTGTTTTCAGTAATTGTTTCCGGGTTGGCTGCTGTCTAAATCGATGACGGCAGGAGCATTAACAGGTACAATCGTAATTGTACTAACAGCCGGATTAACATTAGTATAAACACCATCACTAGCTATGAGGTGTCAATCTTCCCCCAGCTATTCCGCTAATTTTGTTTGAAAGAATCGTGGGCTTAGAACACTGAGAAGGATGTCAACTAGCATAAAATAAGATAGACCTTCCTGGCTAAGAGCGACCTTACGGATGTCTCTAATTTCATTTCAACATAACTTAACAAAAAGTAAAATTCCCTCTACCATTGCCTTACCCATGTTTGAGCGTCTCAGTATTCGGCAAAAAATTGGCTGGGGTTATGGATTAGTCGTTGGGGTAGTCCTTGTAGGTGTAACCTCAGCATTTTTAATGGAGACTTATTATCAAAAACCTCTGCGTAGCCAATTGCAAATTGATCAGGAGAAAGCAAAGGCTCTTAATGGACTCAGCCAAAGTCTTATACAGTTGAAGCATCATCAGGATAATTTAGTCCAATTCCTTAGCAATAGCCAGGATCTGGACAAGTTGGAACGGGGGGTTTCAGCTTTGCGTTCTAATCTCTTTGTGATGAATAATCAGCTTCAACAACTTCAAAATCTTCCAGAAACCCTAAATAATGACATCCTACAAGATTATCAACAATTACAAGATTTAACTCAACGCTATCAGGAACGCTTAAATAACTATTCATCTCAGTTTGAAAAATTAATTCAAACGACAGAACAACCTAACGTTAATCCTAAAATTTTGCCATCGGCTCAAAAATCATTGATCGCTTTGAATCAAAGTGCTGGAATTAATCAAGTTTATCCCCTTTATGCAGAAACAACTCAACTGGAAAATCGATTTCGTCAACGGGCTGAAAGTACCATTCAAGAGTATGGGAACATAGCAACTTTAAGTAATAGAATTATTATCATTACTTTAGTCATATCCGGTGCATTAGCCACCATCTTAGCGATTTGTATTAGCCAAATGATTGCCAAGCCTTTAGATATCATGATTAAAGTTGCCGAGCGGGTTAGTGAGGAATCGGATTTTGCCTTACAAGCTCCTGTAACGAGTTCGGATGAAATTGGGGCTTTAACACAATCGTTAAATCACTTAATTCAACGGGTCGCTGAATATACCGAGGAATTGCAGAAGGCAAAAATGGCGGCGGAAGCAGCCAACCGTTCTAAAAGTGTGTTTTTAGCCAATATGAGCCATGAACTTCGCACCCCTTTAAATGCAATTATTGGCTATAGCGAAATGCTTCATGATGAATCGGAAGATTTAGGATATACAGACTTTTTACCCGACTTAGAACGAATTCAAACGGCCGGAAAACACCTGCGCGATATGATTAGTGATATTTTGGATATTTCTAAAATTGAAGCGGGTCATGTCACCCTATATTTAGAAAATTTCCCCGTTGATCAACTCGTAGAAGATGTGATTACAACCGCTAAACCTTTAGCAGAGAAAAATAATAATGTTTTGAAAGTTAAGGCTAAACCTAACATGGGAACCATGTATGCGGATCTGCCTAAAGTTAGACAAATTTTGTTAAATTTACTCAGTAATGCGTCCAAGTTCACGGAAAAAGGAACGATTGATTTAATTGTTGAAAGAACTCAAGAGAAACCTCCCATTCCAGAAGATGATGAATTAATGTATGGATTGATTTCTAACTGTTCTCAATATCTAGTGTTTCGAGTTCGGGATACAGGAATTGGTATGACACAGGAACAATTGCAACATATTTTTAAACCCTTTATTCAAGCGGATGCTTCTACAACCAAGCGCTTTGGTGGAACCGGATTAGGATTGGCAATTAGTCAGCGTTTATGTCAAATTCTCGGTGGCGTGATTACGGTAGAAAGTGAAATTGATCAAGGTTCTATCTTTAGTGTTTGGCTTCCGGTTCATGTTAAGGGATAAAAAACTTAACAATAAATAATAATATTTTTAAAATTATCTGGTTTTTAATTCCCTGAGACTTATTAGGGCTTAATAATTCTCTCCTAATTTCATATTTTAGATTTTGAGATTAACCCTGGATTTTCGGTGAACCGTACTCAGAAAGTGGTGAAAATCAGATAAACTCTGATCATAGGCTTGAGTATAGTAGGGAAGTGTTATAGGAAATCCTTAACTAATAGCGTTGCTAATATTGATAATGATCACTCAATTGATTTTAATCTATTTGGAGGCTTAATTATTATGCAACCGACCGACCCGAATAAATTTACCGAAAAAACTTGGGAAGCTTTAGCCAGAACTCCCGATTTAGTTAAACAATCCCAACAGCAACAAATTGAAAGTGAACACTTAATGAAAGCGTTGCTGGAACAAGAAGGATTAACTAAAAATATCCTGAGTAAAGCGGGGGTATCCGTTGCTCAATTTCGAGAAAGAACCGATAGCTTTATTAATCGTCAACCTAAAATAACAGGGACAATTTCTAATGTTTATTTAGGTCGAAGTTTAGATACCCTTTTAGACCGAGCCGAAACTTACCGCCAAGAATATAAAGATGAGTTTATTTCGATAGAACATCTATTTTTAGCTTATCCTAAAGATGATCGTTTTGGCAAAGCGTTATTTCAAGAATTCCGCCTAGATGAACCTAAACTCAAATCGATTATTACTCAAATTAGAGGAAACAATAAAGTGACTGATCAAACCCCAGAAAACAAATATGAAGCGCTCGAAAAATATGGTCGAGATTTAACCGAAGCCGCCCGCCAAGGAAAACTTGATCCGGTCATTGGACGAGATGATGAAATTCGGCGTACCGTGCAAATTTTAAGCCGGAGAACCAAAAATAATCCCGTATTAATTGGGGAACCCGGTGTAGGAAAAACCGCGATCGCAGAAGGACTCGCCCAAAGAATTATTGCGGGAGATGTACCTCAATCTCTCCAAGAAAGACGGTTAATTGCATTAGATATGGGGGCATTAATTGCGGGGGCAAAATTCCGAGGAGAATTTGAAGAACGCCTCAAAGCGGTATTAAAAGAAGTCACCGATTCTAATGGTACTATTATTCTATTTATTGATGAAATTCATACCGTTGTGGGAGCAGGTGCAACCCAAGGCGCGATGGATGCGGGGAACCTTTTAAAACCCATGTTAGCACGGGGAGAATTGCGCTGTATTGGAGCAACAACCCTGGATGAATATCGCAAATATATTGAAAAAGATCCCGCCTTAGAACGCCGTTTTCAACAAGTTTATGTCGATCAACCTACCGTTGAAGATACTATCTCAATTTTACGCGGGTTAAAAGAACGTTATGAAGTTCATCATGGGGTGAAAATTTCCGATAGTGCCTTAGTCGCCGCCGCCGTATTATCCACTCGATATATTAGCGATCGCTTTTTACCCGATAAAGCCATTGATTTAGTTGATGAATCTGCGGCTAAATTAAAAATGGAAATTACTTCTAAACCCGAAGAACTCGATGAAATTGATCGGCGGATTTTGCAATTAGAAATGGAACGATTATCGTTGCAAAAAGAAAGCGATCCCGCTTCTTTAGAACGTTTAGAACGGTTAGAAAGCGAATTAGGAACTTTAAAAGAAGAACAACGAAACCTCAGTTCTCAATGGCAATCTGAGAAAAATGTAATTACTGATATTCAATCCATCAAAGAAGAAATTGATCGGGTTAATATTGAAATTCAGCAAGCCGAACGCAACTATGATTTAAACCGAGCGGCGGAATTAAAATACGGCAAACTGGAAGAACTCAAGAAGAAACTTAAAGCCACAGAAGCGCAATTAGAAACGACTCAAACCAGTGGAAAAACTCTATTGCGGGAAGAAGTTACTGAAGCTGATATTGCGGAAATCATCTCAAAATGGACAGGAATTCCGATTAGTAAATTAGTCGAGTCGGAAATGCAAAAACTCCTGAATTTAGAAGATGAATTACACCACCGAGTTATCGGTCAAAATGAAGC
>NZ_JBJUDF010000098.1:0-9282 GCF_046067725.1 Planktothrix sp. | reverse complement strand
GTGATGGATACATTTTTTTACATTTTTCCCAAAAAGGGTTCTGAAAAGCTTAAATTTTAGTTAACCTGTTTTCATAATTCTCCTTCTTCATAATCTTCTAAGGCTGTTGTCCTAACATTTTGACTATTTTTGGCTACATTTTGACTATTTTTGGCTACATTAAGCACCTCGATGGTTTGAGTTAAACTGGCAACGGTTGGGTATTCTAACAAACTGTGCAACGACAATTCTACCGAGAAAACATCGCGTAAACGAGAAATGACTTGACTCGCCAGTAAAGAATGTCCTCCTAGTTCAAAGAAATTGTCATGAATTCCAATTTGAGATAAATTTAACACCTTTTGCCAAATGTTAGCAACTTGACGTTCAGCTTCCGTTCTGGGTGCTATCAATTCGTTATTTTCTTTGCCTTGGAGTTCCCTGAGTAACTGCCGCTTATCAATGTCTCCATTATCCTTAATAGGGAGGGATTGTCGCAACACCAAGGGACATTGATAGGACGTTCCAAATCGATCTTTTAGACTAACATGATTAGATAGATTGACCGATTGAACTGTAGATTTACGGGTGTAATAAGCCGTTAACTTTTGGCATCCTTCCGACCTAGATGTGAAACGATTAATCTTGCCATTACTCCCATCTAAACCGATCATTAATTGTCTTTGGTTGTGATATAAACTCGTTATAAATGAGTCTAAACCTTGCCGCACCGTCATATCATAATACCCTTGAGATCGGGTTATGTATTGCATCTGATAACCTTGGCTCATCCCGGTTTCTTGCCAAGTTGTCCAACTATAACAATAACTGGGGAACAAATTCTTAGATTCTTGATAGGTATTCAGAGACTCAAGGAAACTATTAGCCGCCGCGTAGGAACCCAAAGCCGCTCCTCCAAAAAAACTAGCCAAGGAGGAAAAACTAATAAAAATTCCCTGAGATTCTTTGAGGAGTTGATGTAAAATCCAAGTTCCTATTACTTTAGGACGAAGAATTGTCGATAAACCGTCTTGAGTTTCGTCCAGAAGTAAACAATCTTTGTAAATTCCAGCCAGATGAATCACCCCATTAAGTTCTCCTTGCCATTGTCTTTTTACCTGTTCTACAGTCTGTTTAACTTGAGGGAAATTAGTCACATCTACCGCTTGATAAATTACTTCTCCCCCAAGATTTTCTAAAGCTTGGAGATTTTTTATTTTTAAGGATAATTGATCTTCGGTTTTGAGGTACTCACTCCAGAGATGTTTTTCTGGTAAAGGTGTTTTTCCAATTAACAGTAAACGAGCTTGATAATTTTTGAGCAAATACTGAGCAATTTGTATGCCAATCCCCCCTAGTCCACCGGTAATCAGATAAATTCCCCCTGATTTAAAGGGTAATTCCTGTTGGGTGTGTTGAAGTAAATTGACTTTTTCCAAACCTGCGATTAAACGTTTCCCGTTGCGATAGGCAATTTCTCTTTCCTTGGATAAAACGGATAGTTCTTGCAGCAGATAACTGAGATTAATTTCGGTTTGATCCAGAGGTAAATCAACATGACGAGTATTTAACCAAGGAAGTTCTTGAGCTAGGGTTTTGATCAGTCCTAAAACTGGAGATTTTTCATAGGCAATTTCATCGGTTTCTATGACAAATTGACTATAACTGGAAACAAATAGCAATTGAATTTTTGACTTGAAATCATGAATTTTAGCTAAGGCTTGAACTAGGAATAATAAATCATAAATTCCGCGCTCTTGTGCTTTTTCTAACTGTTCAATTGTTGAAATTTCTCCCTGATAGTCTTGATAAGTCCCCAGATGAATAATATTGCTAAGGATAATTTTTCGCTCGGATAAAGATGCCATTAACTGTTGATAATGATTGGCTGTCCCGGGTCTGAGGGTATAGCAATTTTGACTGATTTGAGAAAATTCTTCCGCTGCTAAAACCGTGATACAGGGTAAGTTTTGACCTTCGATTTTTTCTGCCAAAGATGCTCCTAAACCCAAGGAATCCAGAAAAATTAAAGTACAACACTTGGAAAGTTCTGGTTTTAAGTTAACTGGAGATCGAGGTTTCCAAACTTTCTGGTAAAACCAATCAGGAAGGGTTTGAGCATTTTCTACCAAAATATCTATTTCTTTTAAAATAGAATTAAATTCTCCATTTCCAAACCGTTTTATTAATTGCGATCGCTGAATTTTACCAATGGAAGTTTTAGGAATCTCCGTTTTATTTAAGGGTATTAAATATTCAGGATTAACGCCAAAACTGTTAATTACTTTTCGTCTAATCTTTTTCAGAAGTTCCGCTAGATGCTGGTGGTCAAAGGTTTCTGTACTAAAAAATAATGCTAATTGATCGGTACTATTCTTAGGATCATAAACAGCACAAGCGGCGGTGTAGGACACTTCTACTTCTTCAATGGTTTCAACCACAGTTTCAATTTCATGGCTATAGTAATTCACTCCATTAATAATAATGGTTTCTTTACTTCTTCCGGTAATGACTAAATGACCCTTACTAATAAATGCTAAATCTCCTGTCTTAAACCAGCCATCTTTTAAGAAAGCGTCTTGATTCGCTTCTGGGTTTTTATAATATCCGGGTGAAACCGGATCTCCTTTCACTTGTAAATGACCAATGGTTTCTTCGGGTAGCAGGGAATTATCAGCATTAACAATTCTAATGGATATCCCTGGAATCGGTAATCCTAAATCTGTAAAAGTTGCACCATTAGGATGTTCAGGATGGACTCGTTTTAAAGCAGAATTTAAAGAGGATTTATCAACGGTATGAAAGAGTAATGGCTGTTGATCTGTAGGCTGATAATAGGTAATTCCTGACCCCATTTCTGCCATCCCAAACGCAGGACGCATCGCCGTTTTTTTCAGATGATATTGAAGATGAAGGGTGTTAATAAATTCGCCAACGGCTTGACCAGAAACGGCTTCACCCGCCGCTAAAAAGAATTTGACACAATCTAAATTCCAAGTTTGATCAGGTTCTTTTTTGAGAGCTTCATTAATGAGATTATAAGCAAAATTAGGAGCCCAACTATGGGTAATTCGATATTGATCAATTAAATCTAACCAATTCAGAGGACGACCTAAGATATATTCAGTTTGAACATAAACCATTTGGCATCCTAATTCGACACAGCGAATATTCCAGTCGGAAATACTCCCAATATGATCAAAGGGGAGCCAATTCAGAATAATATCGTCGTTTTGATGTTCACAAATTACGTTTGTTCCTCTCGCACGAGAGATGACATTTTTATGGGTTAATGAAATACATTTTGGCATTCCTGTACTGCCTGATGTCAGATTAAAGAATGCGATATCATCCGGTTGACTAATATGAGGGTGAGGGTTAGAATGAGTTGTTAATTCTTCAATAAAACTCAAGTTTAAGGTGTGATGAGGTAACCATTGTTCTAAATATTTTATCTCTTGCTGACGCGATTTATTTGTGATAATAATAGGGTAATCTAACAACTCCAAAACCTGACAAATTTTATTAACTTCCTGATTCAAATCTTGATAGCTGGCTGGAACTGAAATAATAACCGGAATAAAGCCCCCTAAAAGACAGCCCCAAAACGCGGAGATGATATCATAGTTTTCTGATAACTGAAGAATAACTTTATCTTGAGCTTGTAAACCTAGCTTTTGTAATCCAGCTTGTATTGTTTGGGCTTCCTCCCATAATTGTTGATAGGATTTAAAAATTTGAGAGCCATTCGATTGAATATAAAGAATCCCTTTATCTGAATAATTTTCGGCTGCTTTTTTGAGGATCTCTCCCAAAGTTTTAGGCGGGTTTACAGACTGTTCTAAAGGCTGTCCGTGACTGAGGGCGAGTTGAGTGTTAGAAGCGTGAATAGGTAAGGAAATTTCAGGTTTAACTTCTGGATTTTGATGCTGAATATTTTCCCTTTTTTTAAAGGGCAATAAGTCCGATAGATGCAGTGGTGGAATTTTGATTTTTTGGGAACTCAGGACAACCGCAACTTGATCAATATCTAACAAAGAGCGTAGTTTTTCTTCTGTCTCCTGAACTTGATTATCATCGATAATTTCGATATTTTTTAATGCAGTTTCATCGATATCACCGCTATCCGTTAAGGGTAAACTCGAAATTTGCACATAGATATTTGGTAGGAGATTGTCCGGTAACTTAAACTTTAGATCGGAGGACAATTGTTCAGGATTCCAAGTTCCAGAGGAAACAATATAAGCGACTAATTCCCCCTGCCTTACCAGAAAATAGCAATCTTCAATTAAGGGATTTGATAATAATATTTCTGCTAATTTCTGACAATTTAATTGTAGATTTTGGTGATCCGTCCTCATGCTTAAAATCCTTTGTTCTGGGTACATCTTGTGAAAGCTTCTTAAATAAGGACTTTCAGGGGTAGCTAGTTCGACATCTATAATACAGCAGGGAACAGCACCCAGAAAACATAGAAGTAGGAATGAGGAACAAAAAACAAAAAACAGGCAACAAAAAACAAAAAAAGGCAACAAAAAACAAAAAAAGGCAACAGATTAATGGGTTGCCTAGAGAAAAAGATTTCACGGTCTGGGTTTGAGCATTAGCCGTTGTCAACTTTTCTATAAAGATTCGTTATGATGAGATTCATCATAACCCTGAAACACAACTTTCTGAAGTGCCTTTACAACTCTTCTATCACCGTCTAAAGTTAGCCGTTGAAGTATTAGAAAAAGCGGTTGATCAAGGTAAAATTAGTACCGATGGGTTAGCAACTTGGGATGACTTGCGAGTTCCACCCACAGCCCCTAACCATCTTGATTGGGCTAAAATCAAAGCCATTGCCATGCAAGTCGCCCCCAATCGCCAGGAGCATTTCAACTTTATTCAGTTACCCATCAATCCCACAATGGTAAAAGCACGAGTTCAGCCGACTCAAAAGGTGAAGCGGACGTCGAAGCTTGAAAATTTTCCCGCTAATAGTTAAAGATTAGTTACAATTCATGATTAGAATATTATCTAGGATTAAACAATCTTAGTAATGGAGAGATTGGCTCTGACTGATTTGTTCGGCGATAACTTAGTCCCAACCTCCCCGACCGTTTGGCGTCCACAACTATCAATCGGTGTCTTTGTGCCGACTGTGGGACTGGCGAATCTTGTCATGTCTCAGTTGCAGAATGATAGCTATACAGCCGCACAGATTCAGTCTGTTGACGCATTTATCCAGTTTATGTCCAAAGAAAGACACCAATTGGATTGTATTATTCTGGAGGATAATCCAGATTTGCAGACTCTGAGCCAATATCTCCACGAGCAGTTGATTTCTGTTCCTGCGGTGATTGTCACAGCACAACCGCAACCGATTGAGGGTTTAACTGCAACGGTTGATCCTTCTGAGGAAGCACCAGTAGAGGGAGCATCCTTAAACTATTTCTACCATTGCACCGAGGTGCGAATCGGAGACAATCAACTGAATCAAATTCCAGCTTATATTGACAAAGCCATCAGTCAGTTTATTACCCATGCCATTACGACTCGCCTCACAGAACAGTCCGCCAGTGGTAACGCCCCGACGGAGTTAACAAATTTTATCATTCGTCAACAACGGCGTCTGGTCAGTAAACTCCATGAGCGATTAGGATACTTGGGTGTGTACTATAAAAGAAGCCCCCAAAATTTTATTCGCAATATGGCTCCTGCTGAACGGCAGGAATTCATCGATCAACTCAAGACAAAATATCGCCAGATTGTTCTCAGTTATTTTTCAGCCGATCAAAGTTTGAATAATAAAATTGATGAATATGTAAACTTGGCATTTTTTGCTGATGTTCCGGTCACACGAATTGTAGAAATTCATATGGAGTTGATGGATAATTTCTCTAAACAGCTTAAATTAGAAGGAAGAAGCGAGGATGTTTTGTTAGACTACAGATTAACTTTAATTGACACCATTGCCCATTTGTGTGAAATGTATCGTCGTTCAATTCCTAGAGATTCTTAGAAACTACAATTGAATTTTGATCTTTGAGAACACGATTTCCATCTTGGCAAATGAACACCTTGTTAGTAGTCCCGACTCGTCAGAGTCAGTCACTCGGATCTCAGAAGCCGGGAATGCCGATACTAAGGGTAAGGTTCCTGTAGCAAGTTCACGCCAAGTTATAAAATTAGTTTTTCATGTCACTTCTAAAACTTGTAAATAAACATCTATGAGTCCTCTTAAAAAAACCTATGTCCTTAAACTCTATGTGGCGGGAAATACGCCCAACTCAGTTCGAGCGTTGAAAACCCTTAAAGACATCTTGGAACAGGAATTCCAAGGGGTTTATGCGTTGAAAGTGATTGATGTTCTCAAAAATCCTCAACTGGCCGAGGAAGATAAGATTTTGGCAACTCCGACCTTATCAAAAATCTTACCGCCTCCAGTGCGGAAAATTATTGGTGATTTGTCCGATCGAGAAAAAGTGTTAATTGGACTTGATCTCCTCTATGAAGAACTCATGGATGAGTAAAGCCTCTATGTATGACTCATGCCGATCTTTCTGCTGGGTCATAGGTCTTCTCGGTTCATTGAGTTAACGGAACGCTTGGGGGCTGACAACAGAGTAAAATAGATTGTTTATGTCTGTTAATCCTGATCTCTTGGCTGTGGGTTGGTGACTCCCAGTAGATCAGTACGTCTCGCCTGCGGTAAAATCATGACGGTAAAATCATGACTCGATCCCCTACTGTTCCAAATTTTGTGGTAAATGTAGCAAAAGTTTCACAGATTCATCGATCAGAGCCACATCCTTTAAGATAAAAATTATGAGTGAAAGTTCTCAGGACATCAAAAACAATGGACGTAAACTGATAGGGGTGCAAAAAATCCGCACCATGATTGAAGGATTTGATGATATTAGTCATGGAGGGATGCCCGTTGCCAGAACTACTTTAGTTAGCGGAACTTCAGGAACAGGAAAAACCTTGTTTGCTGTTCAGTTTCTTTACAATGGAATTACCTATTTCGATGAACCTGGGATTTTTGTTACCTTTGAAGAATCCCCTACAGATATTATTAAAAATGCTTCTAGTTTTGGATGGGATCTGCAACAATTTATTGATGAAGGAAAGTTATTTATTTTAGATGCCTCTCCTGATCCCGAAGGACAAGATATTGTCGGAAATTTTGATTTATCGGCATTAATTGAGCGCATTCAATATGCGATTCGCAAATATAAAGCCAAACGGGTTTCGATTGATTCGGTAACGGCCGTTTTCCAACAATATGAAGCGGCGGGAGTCGTTAGGCGAGAAATTTTTCGCCTGGTAGCGCGATTAAAACAGGTGGGCGCTACCACCATTATGACAACAGAACGAGAAGCAGAATATGGGCCGGTGGCGCGATTTGGTGTGGAAGAATTCGTTTCTGATAATGTTGTGATCTTCCGTAATGTTTTAGAGGGAGAACGACGGCGACGGACGGCGGAAATCCTGAAATTGCGGGGGACAACCCACATGAAAGGAGAATATCCGTTTACTATTACTAATAATGGAATTAGTATCTTCCCTCTGGGGGCAATGCGATTGACTCAACGCTCATCGAATGCACGGGTTTCTTCGGGAAATCCTACCCTCGATCAAATGTGTGGGGGGGGTTTCTTTAAAGATTCAATTATTTTGGCAACCGGAGCAACGGGAACGGGTAAAACGTTATTAGTGAGTATTTTCCTACAGGATGCTTGCAAAAATGGTCAACGAGCGATGTTATTTGCCTATGAAGAATCTCGCGCTCAGTTATTTAGGAATGCGAGTTCTTGGGGAATTGATTTTGAAGAAATGGAACGCAAAGGATTACTGAAAATTTTATGTAGTTATCCTGAATCTGCGGGCTTAGAAGATCATTTACAAATTATTAAATCAGAAATTTCTGAGTTTAAACCCGCTCGAATTGCTATTGATTCGTTATCGGCGTTAGCACGAGGAGTCAGTAATAACGCCTTTCGTCAATTTGTGATTGGGGTAACGGGTTATGCGAAACAAGAGGAAATTACAGGATTTTTCACGAATACAACCGATCAATTTATGGGTTCCCATTCAATTACGGATTCCCATATTTCAACGATTACTGATACGATTTTGATGTTGCAATATGTGGAAATTCGTGGGGAAATGTCTCGTGCCTTAAACGTTTTCAAGATGCGAGGTTCTTGGCACGATAAAGGCATTCGAGAATATACGATTAGTGATCATGGCCCTCTGATTACGGATTCTTTCCGTGATTATGAACGGATTATTAGCGGTTCTCCTACCCGAATTTCAGTCAATGAAAAGAGTGAATTAGCTCGAATTATTCAGGGCGTTCAAGGAAAGATTGAATCTGATGAATAATTGATGGGGACTCACTTAGTCATCGGTCAAAGGTCAAGTTAACTTTGGATACCAGCGCTTTGTAGGAGATGCAGCTATCTTTACAGTTCTTGATCTTTGCGGGTTGATTGATGTCCGACTGCACAATTTGTGAACATTAAAACACTCTCAGATCAGACCGAGAGTGATTGATTAAAACGAGTATGGAGGGACTCGAACCCCCGACCCTCAGAACCGGAATCTGATGCTCTATCCACTGAGCTACATACCCATACTTTTTTTAGTATAACATATCCCTTGGAAAATGTCATATTAATTTAGTGATGATGGACGCCATCCAGATTTCAGGTATTCGCAGCTATGGTTATACGGGGTATTTACCCGAAGAACAAGTTTTAGGACAATGGTTCGAGGTGGATCTAACTCTATGGTTGGATTTAAGACAAGCTGGAAAAAGTGATGCGATCGCAGATACCCTCGATTATCGAGACACCATTAACACCGTTGAAACGATTATTAAAACCAGCAAATTTGCCCTTTTAGAACGATTAGCTACCGAAATTGCTGATCATTTATTACAAAAACCCTTAATCAAAAAAGCACGGGTACAGTTAACAAAACCGACTCCTCCCATTCCTGATTTTAGGGGAAAAATTCAAATTGATATCACCCGCGAGGCTGTTTAACTTCTGTTAGGTGAGAAATGGGATTGACATCCACCCCGGCGTGAACGCACGGGGATTCCATCTATTTCAACAAATCAAAGATTGACAATTGTTGAAATGCCGGATGGGTTGACGCTTCACTGAGACGATGCTCTCTTTATAGAAAGTCTAACCTTCTCTCCACGTCCGTTTAAAGTCTCCGAAAGCCCTCCGGCGACTAAAATATTGTTGGCGGCGTTAACATCTCTATCGTGAGATTGACCGCAATTTAAACAAGTCCACTCTC
>NZ_JBJUDF010000097.1:0-8981 GCF_046067725.1 Planktothrix sp. | reverse complement strand
GAAAATAGCGCCCCTGGAAAAATGGATTCAAACCTATAAAAAACCAGTATTAGCTCTCCAAGCAACCCTTGTATTTACCTTTCTTTATTTACCGATTTTAATCTTAATTATTTATTCATTTAATGACTCTCGTTTTGATGCCAACTGGACTGGATTTACCTTAAACTGGTATCAAAAGTTATTAACGGGTTTAACCGAGAGTACCGCCGATATTTCCACTGAAAGCCTGTGGAGTTCGCTGCAAAATAGCTTAATCATTGCCCTAAGTTCTACGTTAGTTGCCACCTTTTTAGGAACCTTAATGGCATTAGCTTTAGAACGATTTCGTTTTCCAGGTTCTAAAGTTTTAGAAGCTTTATTATTATTACCTATTATTATCCCTGAAATCACATTAGGTGTTTCCTTATTAGTCTTTTTTACCTTAGTTTTTAGAATTCTGGAAAATCTCACAGGAATTCGATTGACTTTAGGCTTACCCTCAGTCATGATTAGTCATGCAACCTTTAGTATTGCCTTTATTACAATTACGGTCAGAGCCCGTTTATCTGACTTAGATCCCGCTTTAGAAGAAGCTGCATTAGATTTAGGAGCCAATGAATGGAAAACCTTTTGGCGAGTCACCTTTCCCTTAATTTTTCCAGCGATTTTAAGCGGTGCATTGTTAGCATTTACTCTATCTTTAGATGATTTTGTTGTTACCTTTTTTACAACCGGAGTCGGTGCAACAACTCTACCTTTATTTGTGTATGGAATGATTAAATTATCAGTTACACCCATCATTAATGCAATTTCTACATTAATGTTACTGGTTTCTCTGTTCTTTGTCATTTCAGCTTTAAAATTACAAAATCAAGTCAATATCAACAATTAAATACAATGAATCTAATCAAATCTGAAAAAGCTTGTTTTTAAAGCCCCTTTATCTTAAAATTTAAGAAAAGGCTTTTTTTAACCTAATTCTCTATATTTTTTAATGATGAAAAGATTTTTAACTTTAATTTTACTATTCTGTTTCGGCTTATTTTTGCCCTTTGGCTGTACAACCAATCAATCTAATACTCCCCCTAATTCCCCTACCGCCAATGTTCTTAATCTCTATAACTGGTCTACCTATATTGACCCAGAAGTGATCAAAGCCTTTGAACAAAAATACCAAGTTAAAGTAAATTATGATACCTATGATAGTGCTGAGAGTCTTTATGCAAAATTAAAAGCTGGAAATCCCGGTTATGATGTCGCATTTCCTCCAGATTATATGGTGGAAACGATGATCAAAGAACAGATGTTAGAAGAGTTAAATAGTGCGAATATTCCTAATATTAAAAATATTGAACCTAAATTTATTAATCCATCCTATGATCCCGGTAATCAATATAGTATTCCTTATCAATGGATCACGTTAGGGATAGGATATAATCTCAAAAAAACCGGGGAAGAAATTAATAGTTGGTCAGCGTTATTTGATCCTAAATATAAAGGGAAAGTCAGTTTATTAGATGATAGTCGTCATACAATGGGTGCAGTTCTGATTTATTTAGGCTATAGTCCCAATACGAAAAACCCTGAAGAAATTAAACTAGCACGAGATTTTTTAATTAAAAATAAAGATAATATTGCCGCTTTTGCTCCCGATACCGGTCAACAATTATTAAATCAAGGAGAAGTCAATTTAACAATAGAATATAGTGGCGATATTTTCCAAGTGATGGCAGAAAATCCTGATTTACGTTATGTCATTCCCAAAGAAGGAAGTATTATTGGTATTGATAATATGGTAATTCCTAAAGGCGCACCCAATAAACCACTTGCTGAAACCTTTATTAATTTTGTTTTAGAACCTGAAAATAGTGCCAAAATTTCTAACTTTATTGATTATGGTTCCCCGAACAAAGTTGCAATTGATCAAAAATTAATAGAAGCTGAAAACTTAAAAAATCCGGGTATTTATCCCCCTCGTGAAATTTTTGAAAAACTTCAACCCATTCAAGATGTCGGAGAAGCCAACCTACTCTATGATGAAGCTTGGACAGAAGTTAAAGTTGGTGTAGGAAAATAAAAATTAGGAATCAATATGGCTGCGGTTGAACTCTTAAACGTTTCTAAATTATTTAAAGGATTAAATAGCAAAGAATTCTTAGCTGTTAATCAATTGAATTTAGAAATCAAAACGGGAGAATTTTTCTCCTTATTAGGCCCTTCAGGGTGCGGAAAAACAACAACATTAAGAATGATTGCTGGCTTTGAACATCCGACATCAGGAGACATTTTAATTCATCAACAATTGATGAAAAATTGTCCTCCTTTTCAGCGTCCAGTCAATACAGTTTTTCAAAATTATGCCTTATTTCCCCATTTAACCGTTGCTGAAAATATCGGCTTTGGATTAGAAATGGAAAATCTACCTCGACCTCAAATTAAAAGTCGAGTTACAGAGGTATTATCCTTAGTTAAACTAACGGATTTTGCAACTCGTTATCCCCGTCAACTCTCCGGTGGACAACAGCAACGGGTGGCTTTAGCCAGAGCATTAGTGAAACAACCGAAAGTTTTATTATTTGATGAACCTTTAGGGGCTTTAGATTTAAAACTGCGAAAAGAAATGCAGTTAGAACTAAAAAAAATGCAGAAACAATTAGGGATTACGTTTATTTATGTTACTCATGATCAAGAAGAAGCCTTAACCATGTCTGACCGCATTGGAGTGATGAATCATGGAGAATTATTACAAGTCGGAACTCCGATGGAGATTTATGAATATCCTAAAACTAAATTTGTCGCTGATTTTATTGGAGAAACCAACCTTTTAACCGGACGAATTACCCAAATTCAAGGAGAAAAAATTACCGTTTTAATCGATGAAAAACTAACGATTCATTTAATAACATCTCAATCTGTTATCGAAGGACAAATGATTCATTTAGTCCTCCGTCCTGAAAAATTAACTCTCTATGCTAATTATCAAAATATGGCAGATCATCAAAATGTAGATATTTGGAAAGGAACGATAGAAGAATCGATTTATTTGGGAACTGATACCCGCTATGGAGTGCGTTTAACCGATAATACTTTAATCATGATCCGCACTCAAAATTGGCATCAAGATGATCTACAACGTTTTAAAATGGGTCAACCTGTTAACGTTGCTATTCCACCCAATAGTATCCGCATGATTGAATCTTAAAAATTACTAATTTTCTTAATAATGAAAAACGCCCATAACTAACAAGATGGGCGTTCAATCCGGGTGCAATGCTATCAAGATTATATTATAATATTCAATTTATATAACCGAGATATAACAGGAGTAAATTTTACAAAAATTTACAAAATTTTCTGATCAAATCGTCAATTTTTACTCCCATGACTCCAACATTAATCGGACGGTGGCAAACTCGTCTATTTCTATTTGCAACGATTGGTATTTTCATAACTTTACCCTTTTTCGCATTAAAAATCGGTGATCAACCTCGTTCCATTTATTTCTGGATTTTAGGATATATTACCTGTTTTGGTTTCTTCTGGGATATTCTCTATATTAAAATCCAAGAATTTCGCTGGGATCAAGATTGGCCAGGAGCATTTCAACTGTTAGCCGCTATTTGGGAAGGATTATTTTTAGTAACCTTAATCAAAATCATAGGTTTACCGGGTATTCCTTCCGCAAAATTTAACTTAGGATTATTTATTTTCCATTACAGTTGTGTTTGGATTGGGGTTTTTATCGTGGCTCAAAGTTTGCTCAGAATTTTATTTCCTCACTGGCGTTTTCGAGGGGGACAGTGGTTTTAATCTCACCATTAACGGTCAAAAAGCTAATTTTTAATTGTTAAATCTTCCTCGGATTCTTTTAAAGCTTTCAGAGGTGGAATATTAATGGGAATCACTTCCCGTCTGGCTTGGTTTAAATCATGAAAACTACCACATAATAATAAGCGATCGCCTGCTTCTAAATCCAAATTTCGATTCGGCCAGCGATAAAATTTATCCTCTCGACGTAAAGCTTGAACTTGCACTCTAAAACGATTTGCTAAATCTAATTTAGATAAAGGTTTACCAATGACAGGGCTATTCTCAGGAATATTTAACCATTGGCAAGAAATACTTTCTGCCGGAATTGTGACTTCACCTTTTGCCAATTGATTTAACGTTTCTAAGGCGGCTGCTTCCCCCACCACTAATAATTTATCATCGTTTTCTAAGCGAGTTTGACCATCAGGATAGTCAATTTCTTCCCCCGTAGAGCGACGAATTGCCATGACACTAATTCCGGTCATCGGACGAATATTGCTTTCTTCTAGGGTCATTCCCGTTAAGGGAGAATGGGCAGGTAACGTATACCATTTACTATTCATTTCTTGAGTCGCTTGTTGTAAATCTCGTGCCACTTTTTGAGGAGATTGTTTAGGACGAATCTCTGAATATTGACCCAGACGAATTTCTTGCATTTCCTGTTGGATTTTATTTTCAGGTAAACCCATTCGGATTAATAAATGGCTGGATAATTCTAAACTCGCTTCAAATTCAGGTTGTACCACTTCTTTTGCTCCTAATTGATACAACAGTTCAATATCTTTATCTTGATCAGCAATGACAATCACATCTAAATTGGGTGAAAATTCTAAGGAACGTTTTAAGCATAATCGGGTACTCATCGGATCAGAAAGAGCGATCGCCATTGAAGTAGCTCGATCCACTCCTGCGGTTTCTAAAACGTGCAAACTAGCCGCATTTCCATACAAATAAGGAATGTTATTATTCCTCAATTCTTGTACCACTTGTTCCGATTGATCAATAACAACTACCGGATAATTATGACTTTGTAAAAGTTTAACTAAATTTTTACCCACTCGCCCATATCCACAAACAATAATATGGTTTTGTTGAGGAAATTCTTCAGAAACTTCTTTAATTTTCTGGCTCGTTTCTAACACCGTTGACAAATCCCATTTTTCCTCAATCCAATCTAACAATTTAGGGGCAAATTGCAAAATAAACGGGGTAATGATTAAGGTTAAGGCAGTGGTTCCCACAATTAATAAGTAAATTCGTCGAGAAACTAATCCTAACGCTTGTCCAGCACTCGCTAAAACAAAAGAAAATTCTCCAATTTGAGCTAATCCCAATCCTGTAATAATTGAGGTTCGCCAAGAATAGCCAAATAATTTGACAATCGGAATAATAATTAAGGTTTTTCCCGCTACAATTAAAAGCATCAATCCGATGATTAATTCTAAATGTTCCCAAAGAAACACCGGATCAATCAGCATTCCCACAGCGACAAAAAACAACGCCGCAAAAATATCTCGGATGGGTTCAACATAGGTTAAGGTTTGATCAGCATATTCCACTTCAGAAATCATTAACCCAGCAACAAATGCCCCCATTTCAATTGAAAAACCTAAATGTTCTGTTAATAAGGCAATTCCTAAACATAAAGCGACTACTCCTAATAAAAATAGTTCTCTGCTTTCCGTTTGAGCTAAAAATCTTAACAGCCGAGGAATTACCCAAATCCCCGCAACAATTGCCCCTAATGCAAATAATCCAATTAATAAAAGCGAACGTCCTATGGCTTCAAAAATTACATTGCCTTGGGGTTGATTTAAAGCAGGTAAAACCGCTAACATTAACCCTAATGCTAAATCTTGTACCACCAAAATTCCCAGCATCACCTGACCTTGAGGCGTGGCTGTTTCATTTCGTTCCATTAAACATTTTAAAACAACCGCCGTTGAAGATAGGGATAAAATTGCCCCTAAAAAAATGCCTTGAATCGGAGAGGTATCCCAGCCTAAAATTCCCACAGCTAGGGCGGTAATTAACATTGTAAAAACAATTTGTAAGCCCCCTCCTCCTAAACTAATACCCTGAACTTTCTTTAACTCGGCAAAAGAAAATTCCACCCCCAAAGCAAACAAAAGAAACGCGACTCCAAATTGAGCCAGGGTTTCCACCTGCACTAATTCTTTGATTACCCCTAATCCACTGGGGCCAACAATCATTCCCCCAATTAAATAACCTAAAATCGCAGGTTGTCGGAGTAAAGATGCTAACAGTCCGCCAATTGTGGCTGCTGCAAGGACTAGAACTAAATCAACAATTAAACGAAAGTCTTCTGGCACGGTTTATCTTAAACTAAGTGATTCAATGTAACGTTGTGTTACTTATTCTCAGGATACTAAAATTGTCAAGATTCCGACATCAGCCCTAAAATTTTACACGGACGACCCATCACTAATGGAGAGAGCAAGATGAACCTGAAAGTGCCTAGAGGGGTTAATTCGTTAATGTTAAGCTTGATTACGGTTGTACTTGTCCTGACCTTACCCGGATTGGCGGCTCAGGTACGAGTGAATCCATCTGCTCCTGAGTTGGGAGATACCTTGTCTGTGGTGTTAGAGTCAGTAACGTCAGGAACCCAACCCACCGTCACTTGGAAAGGTAAAACCTACCCGATGTTTGCCATTGGCCCTAATCGAATGCGAGTTTTATTACCCACGACACCCTTAGATCAGCCTGGAACCCAGTCCCTACAAGTTAATGATGGAACCCAGGTACAGAATTTAACCGTACAATTACGCGATCGCGATTTTCCCACTCAATCAATTTGGCTCCCCCCCGATAAAGAAGAACTCAATGGAACCGATTACGAATTTGATCGTGTCGATGCGTTTAAAGCCCTTGTAACCCCCGAAAAATATTGGAAAGGGCCGTTTTTACGTCCCAATGCAGGTGAAATCACAACAATTTATGGCGTGCGTCGTTACTACAATGGGGATTTTGCTGAGGATTATTATCATCGGGGAGTCGATTATGCAGGGGGGATGGGTTCACCCGTCGTGGCTCCCGCCGCCGGACGAGTCGCGTTAGTGGGGAGAGAATCAGAAGGGTTTGAAATTCATGGCAATACCATTGGCATCGATCACGGCCAAGGAGTGGCGAGTATTTTAATCCACCTCAGCCGCATTGATGTGAAGGAGGGAGATTTTGTACAAGCCGGTCAAGTCATTGGGGCGGTGGGATCATCGGGTGCTTCCACTGGCCCCCATCTTCATTGGGGACTGTATGTGCAAGGCCAATCTGTCGATCCGGTTCCCTGGCGTTCTGCAACAATTGATTAGTGATTGATGCTCGATGAGTCAGGGTAAATGTGCATCAACGGGTCAATGGTATCCTATAAGAAGTAGCCTTAGCGTCAATCTAATATTCAAGCGCGAATATTAGAAAAATAGAACGCTGATTAAGGCTTCAGTTCAGCCTAATTCCCTGAATATCGTCATTCTAATTGCATAATTCAGGTGACTCCCGTTTGTCCTGTTTCTGCCTGAATTCCAGCAGTTAAGAAACTCAAAAGCATTTTTGAGGGAATATTTAGGTATTCGTCAGTTAAACATAACAATGATGCGAAGCGTAAAAGCATTATGAGTATTGAAAAGATTGTTGAGCAAGCCTTGCAAGATGGTTATCTGACCCCATCGATGGAGGCAGAGGTTGGACGCATTTGTAATACCGCCTCAGAACTGTCCATTGAAGAATATATGGCTCTGGATCGGTTGATGGGAGCCTTGTTAACGGGTGAAGTTGTGGTTTTACCCCGGAAACAATTTATTAATGTGATGGAGGAGTTAGTCCTCAGCGAAGCCATTGCTCGGGTTGCCGAAATTGAGGAGGAAAATAGTGATCAAAACTTAGATGTTGGCGATATTGCAGCTTATGCGCTGAATCGTCTTCCTCCTCTATATGCCACGACGGAAGAAGGCGCCCAATATCAACGCTCAAGGGCAAAAGAAGAACTGCAAGTGCTGATTGCCAATCAGGTAAAAGTAGCCATTGAACGGAACTTAAACCGCGCGGCTCAAAATCAAACCGTTTTGGGTAAATTCACAGGTGATGCTGTATTAGGTCAAGTGAGTTCTCTGTTACAAACCTATGCTCAAAACTATGAGCCCACATCTAACACATCTAAAACGATACAAACTTTATCAACTCATGAACCAACTTCTCAAACCATAAACAGCCCATCAAGTCATGAACAAGGGCAAAAGTGAACTACTCCGACCCGCTATGCTTTTGTCTGAGCTTCCTGTGCAACAGAAAGCGTAACAGTAGATTTCTTGCGTCCTCCAAAGAGTGCGTCTGACATCTGGACAACAGCCTGACTCGCGCTTTTCCTAACGACAAAACTCGCAGTCCTTTATCTCTAATGCTTTTTGCGACGTTGATATCTCGGTCATGTTTTGTCCCCCCATGATTACCAGTCCATTGTCGGACTTCTCAAGGCCAATTACCGACCACATTTAAGGAATGATTACCAGTCTTTGAGGAAGCGAAAAATCTATCAATTTCTAAATAGATTTTTGCTTCCTGTTTTGCTTGATATGAAAGCATTGTCTGGAATTGACCCCATCCAACTTGAGAGATGGCTTGAGCTAAACAGCGGTTTTTAACCAGCTTTTTAGGAGTAACCTTTGTAATTTGTGAACTAATCTGACATTACCTTGTTGACTGGCTTTGAATATTCTTTTTTGGATTTTGAAAACACATCTTTCGACTTTTCGCCAATTAATGTTTTTCCATTCATACATCGGTTTTGACTTCGACGGTTTGAAGCATTTTGTCATAAACCGCACTTAGGATAACATCCTAACACAAGCTGTTTTGAATGGTCAAGATTGCTCATCCCACTGTTTGGTTTTCCCAAAATTCATCCCCACCCCGATTAACTGAGGGTGAGGACTTTTTTTGGGGATCGTGTTAAATGCTGTGGGATGGCTTCAGATCAATCACAGTTCCTGGGTGGCAACTTTGATCACCCTGAACCTGTAGTCATTCTGAATTGATTGACACTCCCCCGTCAAGCTTGCGCGCTCGACGGGGGATTCTTGTTTCATAGAAGAATGCTTTTCAGTGCAAGCACTAACGAGTCTTACATCCTCTCCACAAGCTTGCATTTCCGTATGTCCTACGGTATTTGTTGACAG
>NZ_JBJUDF010000096.1:0-5669 GCF_046067725.1 Planktothrix sp. | reverse complement strand
ATGATCCTCAGTCTCCTCTCCAAGGGAAAATCAAGGTAGAATTATGCGCTTTACCAGCTAATTACGAACCCGGTGATCCTCTGGAATTAAAACCTTTTAATCCTTCGGGTAATATACCTACTCTTGATGTCGATCAATTCGCTTGTCTGCGAATTCGCAACGAATCTTTTCAAACTCTGAATATTACTATATTGGCAATTCAGCCGGATTGGAGTATTAAAAAAGGCTACCCAACGGGTGCAGCTTTTGAACCTTTAGCTCCAGGAGGTGAAATTCCCCCCTGGCGAATTCAAACAAGTCTTCCTAACGGTTATCAGGAAGGGTCAGATATTCTTAAAGTTTTTGCCACAGTTGATGCCACTAGCTTTGATTGGTTAGAACTACCCCCATTGGATAAACCCATTCAGCCTAGAAATGCTGGAAAAGCAACCACTCCCCTCGCCAAATTCTTGGCGGCTTACTTTGCTAGTGAAGATGCTCCGCCAACCAAAAATGTTAACTCTGCTGTTTCTGCTAGGTATGAATGGACAACAGAACAGATCACCCTGGTTGTGAAAAAAGGGATCAGCAGTCAAAACTAATTGCCAAAGCTTAAACATAGAACTGTTTTTTAGGTGCATCTAAATCGGGAATAATTTAACAAATCTTAAGATGCACCTTCTCTGTTTTGTAAATCCAGGTGAGGGTAAAACAATGATTTGGAGTCTAAACAGAACAAATTTTGATCGCAACATCGCTGTCGTTATCGGTATCAACAATTATCAAAATGGAATGCACTCCCTTAAAACGGCTGTTAATGATGCTAAAGCGATCGCAGATCTTCTAGAAAAAGAATACAAGTATCAAGAAGTGATTCGTTTGTTTCCTCCTCATGGTGAAGCTACACGGGAAAAATTTAAAGAACTTTTGTTTGAAAAGCTCCCTAATGTAATTAATCCCACAGAGGGCGATCGCTTACTATTCTACTTCGCCGGACATGGGATTGCTCGTAATAGTGAAGATGGGCCAGCAGGAGCTTTAATTCCTCAAGATGCTACGTTAGGACAGTGGGAAACTTATCTACCCATGCAGGATTTAAACACTGCCCTTTCTAAACTGAACTGTCATCATTTATTGGTAATTTTAGATTGTTGCTTTGCCGGAAATTTCCGCTGGTCAAGTAGTAGAAATGTTATTTCAGCTTTAGAAACAATTCATCGGGAGCATTATGACCGCTTTATTCGCTATCCAGCTTGGCAAGCGATTACCTCTGCTGCTCATAATCAAGAAGCTTTAGATTATACTGATGAGCGTGGAATAGCTCCTGATTCTCTCCATTCTCCTTTTGCTAAAGCTTTAATTAATGCCTTGAAGGATATGAAGGCAGATTTAACAGGAGATGGGATAATTATAGCCCCAGAACTTTATCTATATCTGCGGGATAATTTGATCGATAAAAAAGGTTTGAGTGAATTACAAACGGCTGGACTTTGGCCGTTGCAAAAGCATGACCGAGGCGAGTTTATTTTTACTTTACCAGGTTTTGTACCAGAGAAATTAAAACCCGCACCCCCGTTAGATGCCTCAAAAAATCCCTACCGAGGGTTGGAATCTTTTGACGAGAAAGATAGTGAATTGTTTTTTGGCAGAACTGAACAGGTCAAAAAGTTACAGAATTTTGTCAAAACTCATGCTCTTACAGTCGTGTTGGGTGCTTCCGGTTCGGGTAAATCTAGCTTAGTGAAAGCAGGATTAATTCCCCAATTACGACAAGATCAAATTGAGAAATGGTTGATTATACCCCCTATTCGTCCCGGTGAGACTCCCTTACAAGCGTTAAATAATGCTTTGAAAGAAGCTCAATTTTCAGAAATTCAGCCACAACAACCGGAGAAGAACCTGGCTTGGAGCATTGATCTTTGGGCTAAGAATAATCCTAACTCTAAGTTATTACTGTTTATTGACCAAAGTGAAGAAATTATTACCCTCTGTCAAAATGAGGATATACGCCGAGAGTTTTTCCAACAAATATTAACAGCAATTGATGCCCATCGGGATAAATTACGGGTTGTATTAAGCCTCCGTTCTGACTTTGAACCCCAAGTCAGAGATACAGGCTTGAAGTTTATCCCTAAAGGTTATAGCGTCAAAAATACTGAGCTAAAAAATCGTTGGCAAAGCGGACGATTTATTGTTTCTCCGATGACTAGAGGAGAACTGCGCGAAGCTATTCAGAAACCCGCAGAAGCACGGGTAATGTTTTTTCAGCCTCCAGAATTGGTGGAGCAATTAATTGATGAAGTGGTGGATATGCCAGGAGCATTACCCCTAGTTTCTTTTGCGTTGAGTGAACTTTATCTCAAATATTTAAACCGACAATGGGAGGCACAAAACCAGGGACTAATTATTGAGCGAACGCTGACTCAAGAAGATTATCAAGAGTTGGGAGGAGTCACCCTATCACTGACTCAAAAAGCTGATGAAGAATATGAAGCGTTAGTGAAAGAAAATGCCACTTATGCCCAAATTATTTGTCATGTGATGTTGCGGATGATTGCCCTTGGTGGAGATGAATTAACACGCAGACGAGTCCTGTTATCGGAACTAGAATATCCAGCCGAGAAGAAGAATTTAGCTAAAGCAGTCATTGAGCGGTTTACCAAGGCTCGGTTACTGGTTCAAGGACAAAATGCTGAGGGGAATCTCTATGTCGAACCTGCCCATGATGTTTTGGTGCGGGGTTGGCAAAAGTTGCTGGGCTGGAAGCAACAGGAGCAAGAAAGCTTATTACTACAACGACGGCTAACTCCAGCCGCGATGGAGTGGGATAGCCTTAGAAATAAGGAGAAAGAACAGCCAAAAGGAATTATAGACCAAACGGCTCCTATTTTGGATTGGCTAGATCGACGGCTTTTAATGGTCGAAAACTTAGTGAATCAAATTCCTGCTCAGTTTGCTAAACTGTTACGACAAGCTCAGAATCAGCAAGGGCAATCGAGAGAGAAACCCGTACAGTTTTTGTGGGATGCAAATCCTTATCTGAATGTATTAGATAAAGAACTCAATTCCGATCGCAACTGGTTAAACCAGGTAGAAACTGAGTTTGTACAGAAAAGTATTTTGCAAAAACGCCGAAGGCGGTGGCGGACGACAAGTGCCGTTATGTTGGGATTAAGTATGACGATTTGGGCTTTCATAGGTCTGCGAAATACACAAATAGAACAAATCCGTAATTTAAGACAATCTACAGAAGACAAGTGGCAATCAAACCAAGAGTTAGAAGCGTTGCTAGATGTTATACAGATAGGCAAGTTACTTGACAACTGGCTTTTGCAGTCATTCAAACCCAATGCAGAACTCGAACAACTGATAAAAACACTGCCAAAGGTAGTTTATACAGTACAAGAACTCAACCAACTGGAAGGACTTGGGAGTCCTATTATGGCAGTAGATTTTCTGCCTACTTCCAATGGCGAGATGATTGTCACATCGGATAGCCAGGGAATAAGGGTTTGGGATTTAGGTGGTAAACCATATAATCGTTCTGAAGTTGAAGCCATATTGCAGCAATCAAATGGCGATCTTGACAAAACACTCAAGCAAAAGTCTTTGCTTCCCGCGCTCAATTTTAGTCCTAATGGCAAGATGATTGCTGAATTTGATAGAGAAGGAACAGTCTATATCTTCAATAGTGATAGGACTCTTTACAAAAGCTTCAAAGCACATGGTAAACCGATAATGACAGTTAAATTCAGCCCCGATAGCCAGATCATTGCCACAGGAAGTTGGGAAAGCGAGGCTAAACTCTGGAAGTTAGATGGAACCTTGTACAAAACATTAAAAGGACATAGCGGTACAGTTAATGCAATAGATTTCAGCCGTGATGGTCAGATCATTGCTTCAGCGAGTAATGACAGAACGGTAAAACTCTGGAACAAAGACGGCAGATTGCTAGCGACTCTACAAGGACATCAGGGAGAGGTTTGGGGTGTCAGTATCAGCCCTGATAGCCAGATCATTGCTTCAGCGAGTAATGACGGAACAGCGAAACTCTGGAACCGAAAGGGTATCTTGCTGAAAACCCTCGAAGGTCATAAGGCTACAGTGCGCGCAGTGAAATTCAGTGCCGATGGTCACACCCTAGCCTCAGCCAGTGATGACGGAACGGTTAAACTCTGGAGGTTAAACAGCACACCGTTGGCAATCTTAGATGGTTATACCGATGTAGTTTATACAGTACGTTTTAGTCCTGATGGCAAGACAATTGCCACGACAAGCGGACATGGTGATGTAAAATTTTGGCAAAGGGATGGCTTGCTCCTGAAACCTTCTCAACACTGGGGGCATTATGGCCCGATTACTACATTAGAGTTCAGCCCCGACGGTCAGTTAATTGTCTCGGCGGCTGGAGATAGAGCCGTCAAACTTTCGAGAGCGGACGGTTCTGATGGAAAACTTCTAGAAGGGCATACAGGTGAAATACAGTATCCAGAAGTTCTTGCTGTAAGTTTTAGCCCTGATAGTCAAATATTTGCTCTTGGGGATGTCAATGGGAAGATCGAATTGTGGAACCGAGACGGCTCATTTAAGCAAATTCTCTCTGGTCATAATGCTACTGTTCGGGGCTTAAGTTTTAGCCCCGACGGTCATATTTTAGCCTCAGCCAGTGCTGATGGAACGGTTAAACTCTGGAACCGAGACGGCTCATTCAAGCAAACTCTCTCCGGTCATGGTTATCAATTACTTAAAGTAGCATTCAGTCCCGATCAACAACCTAATGACCAGCTAATCGCGGCGACGAGTGCTGATGGGACAGTTCTACTATGGAAGAGAGACGGCACAGAACTAAAACCCCTCAAAGGGCATAGTAATGTGGTTAGTGCAGTAGCTTTCAGTCCCGATGGTCAGCTAATTGCGACAGCAAGTTATGATAAAACGGTGAAGTTGTGGAAAAGAGACGGCACCTTACTCAAAACTTTCTATTGGCATAAGGATCAGGTTAACGCAGTAACATTTAGCCCCGACGGAAAAAGACTTGCCTCAGCTAGTCATGACAAAACAGTAATGCTTTGGGATGTGGATTTAAAACTAGATCTAGGTGAGCTACGGAAGTACACTTGTGATTTGATGCGAGGCTATCTAAAGAATAACCCCCATATTAGAGACAGAGAGCGCAAACTCTGTGACGGAGTACCTTCAGATAATAGTATTGACACAAGTGTTACGCAAACATTTCTTGACACCAATCAGCAGCCTGAAATAGCAATATCTGTCACTGATAAAATGAGCATGGGTGACAAAATCCTAGTACCAACCCTGACAAATTCTAATAAGCTGGCTGGAGTCGAAGCGATCGCGGTTGGTAATTTTGAGCAAGCCGTAACGTCCCTAACATCTTACCTACAGGAAAACCTTAATGACCCAGAAGCCCGAATTTACCTAAATAATGCCCAGATTGGGAAACAACCATCACACACAATTGCAGTATCAGTTCCTATTAGTAATGATGTTAACGGTGCTTTAGAAATGTTGCGAGGAGTCGCTCAAGCTCAAAAGGAAATTAACGAAGCCGGGGGTATTAATAAAATCCCATTGCGAATATTAATCGCTGATGATAACAACCAACCCGATACTGCCAAGCAAATTGCCGAAGAATTAGTTAAAAATCCTGACGTATTAGGAGTTGTAGG